>NZ_JAKGAY010000017.1:0-76332 GCF_021532545.1 Halomonas sp. Cn5-12 | reverse complement strand
GGGTGGGTTAGTGTGCTGTCCAGCCGAGATCAATATTCCAGCTAGCGCCAGTGACTGCGCCCGCCGCATCTGACGTCAGGTAAGCAACCAACTGAGCAACTTCGGAGGGGTCGATTAAGCGCTTAATCGCGGCGTTTTTGAGCATGATTTTCTCGATCACCTCTTGCTCATCCATACCATGCAGCTTGGCCTGATCGGCAATCTGGTTATCTACTAACGGGGTTTTAACATACGCAGGGCAAATCGCATTGGCGGTAATGCCCTGTTCGCCGCCTTCCAGCGCAGCGGTTTTGGTTAACCCAATCATGCCGTGTTTGGCGCTGATATACGCCGCCTTACCCGGCGATGCCACCTGCGCATGGATTGAGGCAATATTTACCACTCGCCCCCAGCCCTTTTCACGCATATAAGGCCAAGCGGCCTGGGTGAGAAGGAATGGCGCGGTCAGCATCAGGTCGATAATTTGCCGCCACTTCTCTTCGGGAAAAGTCTCGATAGAAGCGACATGCTGAATTCCGGCATTATTCACCAAAATATCCACGCCACCAAAGCGTTTCACTGCCTCAGCAATTGCGCCACGGCATGCATCTGCGTCGGTGAGATCCGCTTGGTAAAACGCCGCGCCTGCCGCTTCTGCAATCTCTTTCCCTGCAGGATTAAAATCGACGGCCAGGACTTGGTGGCCCTGCTCGCAAAAGTGTTTAACAACGGCTTCACCGATACCGCTGCTGGTACCAGTCACCACGGCAACCCGAGGGGTTGAAGCTTTTTGGGATGACATTCAGACGTCCTTTTATTAACTGCACGGTAATGAATGTATAAACGCTCATGAGTATAGGAGTCGCCGGCAGCTTCTGCCTACTCTACCCTTGCGGTACAGCGTTCGGGGTCATTAGCTGTTCCATCATGCGCTGTGCTAATCGTGCTGTCTCTTGAAGCGTTTCAAGATCGCTTAAATCTTCTAAGATTTTTCGCTTATAAAGCTCGATACCCGCGGGCAAACGCTCTAGTTGCAGTGAGTAACGGCCTGAAGGAAGCGTTAACGCACACTGTGACTCAAGCGGCGCTTGTAAAGCAGACTGCTCTGGCAGCGCGACAAGCCATAGTTCACAAGGCGTAATTAAAGCGCCAGCCATCACGCTGGCGCCGCTAATGCGCGACTCAATATGCTGAAAACAGAGCGCATCAACGCCTAATCGCGGATTGAAGTGCGCCTGCTGCTTAAGTCCTGCTAAGTGCTCATCGCGGTAGCACTTAGCAAGCTCAGCTAAATAACCATATTCATGCGGAGCCAGGGTTTGCATGGCTTCTCCTACTGTTCCATTGCTCATTGTGCGGCTTTATAGGGCACGTAGTGTGGTGCTATTGGCGAAAACCTGTGCCCTACGCCACAATGGGCGCTGATTCCTAATTCAAGCACTTACTTATTTCTGTATCGTAAAGGAGTTGTTGCCATGTTTGTGGTCATTTTTGGGCGCATGTCGTGCCCATTCTGTGTACGTGCCAAGCATCTTGCCGAACACCTCGAGAGTAACGGCAAAATTGATGGCTACCGCTATGTAGACATGCCCTCAGAAGGCGTTACCAAGGAAGATATCGCCAAAACTGCGGGCAAACCCATTCATACCGTACCGCAAATCTTTGTCGACCAGCAGCACATTGGCGGCTTTACCGAATTCGACCAGTTTGTCCGTGATAAGCAATTAATGGCCTCTTAGCACCACTGCTGAATATTTAACGCTGGTGACGCTTAACTCAGGCTTTGACTGTTACCGGATTACTTGGGAGGCTTGGCACTCACCCAAAAACAGCTAAGCATGGCGTGAGCCAAGACCCACGCCATTTCACCATGCTCGCTTTCAGTGTTACTCGTCGAAGGTCATTTCTGGAACGTGGTCAGGAACGATCAGCTTGCCTGCAGTTTTCTCGACAATTTCCTCAACGCTAACGCCGGGCGCGCGCTCTTTAAGGATGAAGGCACCGTCTTTAATTTCCAGGTAAGCCAGATCCGTTAGCACTCGATTGATGCACCCGGCGCCAGTGAGCGGCAAGTTACATTTTTCCAGCAATTTGGATTCACCGTGTTTGGATGCATGGGTCATGGTGCAAATAATATTTTCTGCGCCAGCCACAAGGTCCATCGCCCCACCCATACCTTTGATGAGCTTACCGGGGACCATCCAAGAAGCGATGTTTCCCTCCTGATCAACCTCGAACGCCCCCAGCACGGTTAAATCCACATGTCCGCCACGAATCATGGCGAATGACTCAGCGGATGAGAAAATGGCAGCGCCAGGACGCGCAGTAACAGTCTGCTTGCCCGCGTTAATCATATCGGGGTCCACTTCTTCCTCAGTGGGAAAGCGCCCCATGCCCAGCAAGCCGTTTTCAGACTGGAGCATGACATCTATACCATCTGGGATATAGTTAGCTACCAGGGTAGGAATACCAATGCCTAAATTGACGTAAAAACCATCCTGCAGTTCACGGGCAACGCGCTGTGCCATCTGTTCGCGAGTTAAAGCCATGGTGCCACCTCTTGTCTTAGCAGTTAGTTGATTGTTGGCGTTGTTGCGCTTAGCTGCGCACCGTGCGCTTCTCAATACGCTTCTCGAATGTGCTTTGGATAATACGATCCACGTAGATACCCGGCGTATGAATCTGGCTTGGCTCCAGTTCGCCTGGTTCAACAATCTCCTCAACTTCTACAACGGTGATCTTGCCTGCCGTGGCGGCCATGGGGTTAAAGTTCTGTGCAGTATGGCGATAAATCACGTTGCCATAGCGGTCGGCTTTCCAGCCTTTCACAATCGCAAAATCGCCTTTAATGGCTTCTTCTAAAATATAGTGGCGGCCATCGAACACACGCTCTTCTTTGCCTTCTGCAATCGGGGTGCCATAACCTGTAGCCGTGTAGAAGGCGGGAATGCCCGCTCCGCCAGCACGCATTTTTTCTGCCAGCGTTCCTTGAGGGGTCAGCACCACCTCAATTTCATTATTCAGCATTTGCTGCTCAAACAGCGCGTTTTCGCCTACGTAGGAGGCGAAGATTTTGCTTATTTGCCGATCTTCGAGCAGAAGGCCTAAGCCAAAACCATCGACGCCACAGTTGTTAGAGACAACAGTAAGGTCTTTCACACCACGACGTTTGATTTCTGCGATCAGATTTTCTGGAATACCACACAGACCAAAGCCACCTGCGAGGACGGTCATGCCGCTTTCAATGCCTTCCATTGCTTCTTCGTAAGAAGCTACACGCTTGTCGAATCCTGCCATTGTTATGCCTCACATTGTTGTTGAGTACGTATCGGTGTTGAGAACGTTTGTCGAGAATAGTGTGCAAGAAGCGTTTGTTGGAATGTCGCGCCATACATAGTGAGTATGACGATCAGAACAGTATTGCCAGTGTTGTCCTAGATGATATATTTGTTAAGTTTGTTTTTCTTATCAATTTATTTTAATAACTTATAAAGAGACGCCATGACCGTCAAGCAGCTTCGTGCATTTTTAGCCGTGGCACAGACCCTAAGCTTTACCCAGGCATGTGAGCGCCTGCACCTTTCACAGCCCGCCCTAAGCCTTGCCATCAAAGGGTTAGAAGATTCGCTAGGCGGCAAACTGCTTATCCGTAGCACCCGCAGCGTGCGACTAACCCCAGAGGGGGAGTCGCTGCTCCCGCTTGCCAAACATCTGCTGGCGCAGTGGGATAACACCGAGGAACGCCTGCGCCAGCGGTTTACGTTACAGCTAGGGCGACTCAGCGTTGCGGCCATGCCGTCTTTTGCCTGCAATCTATTACCCAGTGCACTGGTTAAGTTTCGGCAACAGTACCCCAAAATCAACGTTACGGTGCACGATGTGATCAATGAAGAAGTCACGGATATGGTGCGCTCCCGACAGGTAGAGATTGGCATTGCCTTCTCGCCGGAGGGCCAGGGAAGCTTAAGTTTTACACCTTTGTTTGAAGATCAGTTTGTCGCCGTGGTTCCTCCCAGCTCGCCTCTGGTTCACCGCGACACACTGCCCTGGACGCAGCTGCTTGAGAATGACTTTATCACGCTACAACGCCCTTCCATGGTACGGCGTTTACTGGAGCAAGAGCTTGAAAAGCGCCATATAGACCTCCCTGTCGCCTTTGAAAGCCACCAGCTCTCTACCGTCGGACGAATGGTCGCAGAAGGCCTAGGGGTCAGCGCTGTGCCTTCCATGTGCATTCAGCAAATGCATGAGCTGGGTGCGCGCTGCGTACCACTTGTCGAGCCAAGCACCGCTTGCCGCGTGGGGATCCTGACCCAGGAAGAGCTTTCCGTGGCGGCGCATGCGCTGCGTAGCGTGTTGCTTGAGAGTGTTAAAGCACCTTCCCTACCCATTGACGCATAACGCTTTGATACGGTTATGCTGGGCAGCGTGGCGCTGATCTATTAGCATTTATCGCTAAGCGCGTGCTTAAAAGGCCTTTAGCACGCAGACGAATAGCTGTGAGGATTGTGGTATGCCAATTATTAAAGGGGGCGTTAGCATCTTGCTGCTGACGTTGAACACGCTGGTTTGGGGTGTCCCCCTGATTATTCTGACGCTGCTCAAAGTCATCGTCCCTGGACGGCGGCAAAAAGAGTGGCTGCTTAAAGGGCTATGTGCCGTCGCACTAAACTGGATTGGCGTCAATTTGTGGTGGATGCGGCACTGGTTAAAACCCAATGTCTCGATCAACGTGCCAGATACATTAAGCCCTGAGCAGTGGTGGCTGGTAATCTCCAACCATCGCAGTTGGACCGATATCTTTATTTTGCTTATGGCACTGCACCGACGCATTCCTATGCCGCGCTTTTTTCTCAAACACCAGCTTATCTGGATCCCGATTGTTGGTCTCGCTTTCTGGGCGCTTGAGTTTCCCTTTATGCGTCGCTTTAGCCGTGAGCAGATCGCCAATAACCCCAAGCTAGCCACAGTTGACCGGGAATCCACTGAGCGCATGTGCCGCCAAGCTCGCCATGCCCCTATCGCTATTTTTAATTTTGTCGAGGGAACCCGCTTTACCGTCGCCAAACGCGAGTCGCAGCAAAGTCCATTCCAGCATCTGCTTCGCCCTAAAGCAGGAGGAATTGCTCAAGTACTTAGCCTGCTGGGTGATCAGTTAGATGGTATTCTTGACGTCACTATTAGCTATACCAACCCATCACCCACGTTTATGGGTTTTTTATGCGGTAAAGAAGCCCCCATTACGCTTGAAGCCCGGCAGCTAGCCATTCCTGAATGGATGCAAACTGCCAACTACCATGACGAACCGCAGCATAAGGAACGCTTCCACGCATGGATCAACTCACTCTGGCAGGAAAAAGATACCTTGCTAGATCGCCTCAGCGACCACGACTAAGCCACTGGCTCACCATTTGTGTATTGGCCAGCGTGCTAACTGGCTGCGCCAGCTCTACCCCCTCCTCTAGCCAGCGGGTGCCCGCCGCTAGCAGCGCCAGCGCTATTGGCGGCAACTGGGTAGAGGTTAGACGTGGGGATACGCTAGGGCAGCTCGCGGCACGGGCTAACGTACCACTTGAACGGCTAGAGCGCTTCAACCCCGGGGTTGACTCTCGCCGTTTAGCCGTTGGTCAGCGCCTATTGATCCCAACCCAGCAGGAGCGAGCGCCTTCTGGCGGCCCTTATCGCTATCAAATCCGGCCCGGCGATACCTTCTCAGGTATTGCCAGGCACTTTAACACCACAACGGGGCGAATCCAGAGTGCTAACCAAGGCACTTCCCCCACGGCATTGCGTGTCGGGCAAATCATTAGCGTACCGCTTAGCAGTACCGCTAGAACGGCATCATCAAGCAGTAGTTCAGCCGCTAGTAGCGCCAGTAACCGTAATGCACCAACGCCTGCCCCTACGCCAAGCGCTAGTTTGCCAGCTTCGGCACGCCGATGGCCGTGGCCTTTAGAGGATTATCGTGTGGTTCGTCAGTTTGGTGCCGACAGCCGCGGCACACTACAGCCCATGTTGTTGGCAACTCAGGCAGGCGCTCGTGCTAAGGCCGTTGCTCCTGGTGAAGTACGCTTTGCAGATAGCATGCGACAGCTCGGCGATGTCGTGATTGTGCACCATGCCGATAACTTGCAAACCGTTTACGCGCTCTGCGAGCGGATTCTCGTCCGCGTAGGGGACCAGGTGAGTACAGGTGATGAGCTGTGTGATGTAGGACAAAGTAACGCGACACAGCGTTATGATCTGCTGTTTGACTTACGTCAGGGGGGGAAACCCATCGACCCACGACAGGTGCTAAGGTAAGCATATTCCGCATGCAAAAGCCCCGCGAGGGGCTTTTGCATCTTTTTTGAATTAACTGCGCTCGCTAATTTAACCGCGATAGTAACCAGGGGCCACAAATGGCATCGCGGAAACGCTCATGGGTAGCTGCTTGCCGCGTACTAACGCGTAGACGGTAGTACCGGGCGCTTCCCACTCACGGGCGAGGTACCCCATGGCAATAGGTTTACCGACGCTTGGCCCAAAACCTCCGGAAGTCACTACGCCAATTTCATTGCCCGCTTCATCTACCAGCAGACTGCCTTCTCGCACCGGCGCGCGCCCTTCTGCTACCAGCCCAACCCGCTTGCGGGTATGATCTTTGGTATCCACTTGGTGCAAAATCACATCGGCTCCGGGGAAACCCGCTGCTCGCTCGCCGCCATAGCGACGCGGCTTGCCAATGGCCCAGATCAAGCCGGCCTCGACAGGCGTGGTTTGCATATCCATATCGTGACCATATAGGCACAAGCCCGCTTCTAAGCGCAGTGAATCACGCGCGCCCAAGCCAATCGCTTCTACTTCAGGCTCGGCCAGCAGCGCTTCGGCAAGCGCCTGACACTCGTCAGCCGCGACAGAGATTTCAAAGCCATCTTCGCCGGTATAACCACTGCGGCTGATCCACACGTCACATCCTGCCAGCGTGTAACGACCATGCTGCATAAACGTTAGCTCACAGGCTTGCGGGCAGAGCCGCTGCATCACATCGCGGGCCTGTGGCCCTTGAAGCGCCAGCAGACCGCGATCAAGCACATCGATTTGATGAGTGTTGCCAAGATTAGCGCGCAAATGGGCAATATCTTGGTCTTTGCATGCCGCGTTCACCACCAGATAGAAGTGATCGCCAGCATTCACCACCATCAAATCATCAATAATACCGCCATCGGTGCTGGTAAAAAGGCCATAACGCTGCTGGCCTTTTTGCAAGCCTACCAAGTCCGCTGGGATTAGACTTTCCAGCGCTTCAGCGACCTTTTCTCCGGAGACCAGAATCTGTCCCATATGCGATACATCGAACAAGCCACACCGCTCGCGGGTATGCTCATGCTCTTTTTTAACACCCAGCGGGTATTGCACCGGCATATCGTACCCGGCAAAAGGCACCATCTTGGCCCCTAGCTGCGTGTGAAGCGCATGAAGTGGCGTGTGTTTCAGATCAGTCATGGCATTTCCTCTGTCAAAAAAGAGAAACGGGAAGCCTTACTAGGCTTCCCGGCTCTATTACATCGTGCATTACCTGCTTACAGGCAGGCCTTATTTATCATGATCCAGGGCTTCACCCGGCAGCACGTCCTTACCAGCGAAATAATCCCGAGTGAGCTTAAAGACAACCGGAGACAGCAGCGCCAGGGCAATGAGGTTAGGAATCGCCATCATCGCGTTGAAGGTGTCTGCCATCAGCCAGATAAAGCCCAATTGCGCAATTGCACCCAGCGGAATAGCCAGTACGAACAGCACTCGGTACAGCATAATAGAGCGCGTACCGAACAGGAACTGGCAGCATTTCTCACCGTAAAACGACCAGCCAAGAATGGTGGTAAAAGCAAAGATTGCTAGCGCAATGGCCACGATCTGATTACCAAAGCCAGGCAGCGCCGCATCAAAGGAGAGCGCGGTGAGCGAAGCGCCCGCTTCGCCTTCCATCCACACGGTAGAGGTCAAGATCACCAGCGCCGTGATGGTGCACACGATGATGGTATCAATGAACGTACCCAGCATGGCAATCAAGCCCTGACGAACCGGGTTTTTCGTCTGCGCAGCAGCGTGAGCAATCGGTGCACTGCCCAGACCTGCTTCATTGGAGAAAATACCCCGCGCCACGCCAAAGCGGATGGCGGCCATTACCGCAGCACCGGCAAAGCCACCGGCTGCTGCCATGGGGTTGAAGGCGTAGTAGAAGATCAGCCCAAAGGCGTCACCGATTTGGCCCGCATTAACGATCAGCACCAGCAAGCCCGCAAACACATAAGCAATGCCCATCACCGGTACCAGCTTACCAGCCACCTTGGCAATGCGCTTGATGCCACCCAATATCACTGCACCGGCCAGTACCATGATGATAACGCCGGTTAACCAGTGAGGAACACCAAAGGTGGCATCCATGGCGTCAGCCACGGAGTTAGACTGTACGGTATTACCAATCCCGAAGGCCGCCACCGCGCCAAAGAACGAGAACAGACCGCCCAGCCACAGCCACTTACGGCCCAGACCATTTTTGATGTAGAACATCGGCCCACCCACGTGATAGCCGGTGCTATCGGTTTCCCGGTAGCGTACTGCCAGCACTGCCTCGGCAAACTTGGTCGCCATACCCACCAGTGCGGTAATCCACATCCAGAACACAGCACCTGGGCCACCTAATGCGATGGCCGTTGCCACACCGGCAATATTACCGGTACCAATCGTCGCAGACAGTGCTGTCATCAACGCGTTAAAGGGAGAAATTTCCCCCTCATCGCTGGGTTTTGCAGAGGTTTTATCGGATGGCTTGGCATCGCGGCCTTGCCACATTAGCTTGAAACCCATGCCGAGTTTACGTATCGGCATCAGTTTCAAGCCAATCTGCAGGTAGATACCCACCCCCAATAGCAGGATCAGCATTAACGGGCCCCACACCACTCCGTTAATGGCCCCTAATAGGCTTGTTAACGTTTCCACACGACTCTCCTTACCCAATTGATTAATGCATTTGTTATGAAGGTTAGGTTGTTCACCCGCTCCATCCGATAGCAGATGGAATCACCAAGCGTTCCCACCATAGCGCTTAATTAACGCTGGAAAAACGGATGATGGGTATGTTTTACACCATTTTCTTAGTGCGCTTCCATGCCAATGTCGCCTGCTGATAGAGAAAGCTGCTCTTTTTGAAACTGGCTGGCGCACTGAAACAACAGAAAAAGAGCATCCATTTTTAGCCTTTTGGAGGCTATGAAGAAATTTGTTTCCGATAAGAAACACGGTACCATATACCCACTTACGCTCACTGCGAGCTGGCCACAGTCGCCAAGGCGAACGACAAGCGCTAGTATGCTTTCGTTCTGTCCACTGATTTTATAAGGGAATCACTATGAGCAATCTTCCTGCCAACCTTCGTTACGCTGCCAGCCATGAATGGGTGCTTGATCATCAAGATGGCACCGTCACCATCGGCATCACCGACCACGCGCAAGAAGCGCTAGGCGATGTGGTATTTGTTGAACTGCCCGAAGTTGGCCAATCCCTAAGCAAAGGGAAAGAGTTTGGCGTCATTGAATCCGTGAAAGCGGCCTCTGACCTTTACTCGCCGGTCAATGGCGAAGTAATTGAAGTGAACGAAGCCCTCGAAGACGCTCCCGAAACGGTGAACGACGCCCCCTATGAAGGCGGCTGGATTATGAAAGTGCGTGTTACCGACCAAGCCTTTGAAGGTCTCTTAGATGCCGATGCGTATCAAGCGACGCTGAGCGCCGACACCTAAGTCATGTAGCCAAAGCGCCTGCCCCTGCGGCAGGCGCTTTATTATCGCCTCTGCACGGTTTTCTCATTACGTCCGGAATCTCCCCCATGCCTTTTGAATCACGCCGTTTGGCCGAACTGGCCGACCACGATGCTTTTATCAAACGCCATAACGGGCCCAGCCCCGATGATGTCGCCACCATGTTAAAAGCGCTCAATATGCAGCGCATGGAAGACCTAATTGAGCAAACCGTGCCTAGCGATATTCGCCTAGGTCGCGAACTTGCCCTTGACGACCCCCGCAGTGAAGCGGAAGCCCTTGAATATTTGAGCCAGTTAGCGCGCCAGAACCGCGTCAGCAAAAGCTATATTGGCCAGGGTTACTACAACACCCACATGCCCGCAGTGATTCAGCGCAACGTGCTGGAAAATCCCGGTTGGTATACCGCTTACACGCCTTACCAGCCCGAAATTTCCCAGGGCCGTCTGGAGGGATTGCTAAACTTCCAGCAGGTGATTCTGGATTTAACCGGCATGGAGCTTGCCAACGCTTCCCTGCTGGATGAGGCCACCGCCGCCGCAGAAGCCATGGCACTGTGTAAGCGCGGCAATAAAAAGAGCAAGTCGAACGCGTTCTTCGTGGCTGACGACCTCTTTCCGCAAACGTTAGATGTCGTCAAAACCCGTGCCGAGTTCTTTGGCTTTGAGCTGATCACCGGCCCCGCCGAAAGCCTTGCCGAACACGATGTGTTTGGCGCTCTGGTTCAGTACCCCTCTGCCAGCGGCAGCGTCAGCGACTTAGCCCCGATGCTAAAGGCGGCTCAAGAGCGCGGCATTATGACCTGCGTGGCCACCGACCTGCTTAGCCTGGTGCTGCTGAAAGAGCCGGGCGCGATGGGTGCAGATATTGTCGTAGGTAACTCGCAGCGCTTTGGCGTGCCCATGGGCTTTGGCGGTCCACATGCGGCGTTCTTCGCTACCTCCGACAAACTCAAGCGCTCAATCCCAGGGCGGATTATCGGCGTCTCTAAAGACAGCCGTGGCAAAACCGCGCTGCGTATGGCCATGCAAACCCGCGAGCAGCACATTCGCCGTGAGAAAGCAACGTCGAATATCTGTACCGCACAAGCGCTACTAGCCAATATTGCCGGTTTCTACGCCACCTATCATGGCGCAGAAGGCCTACGCAAAATTGCCGGTCGCGTTCACCGCCTGACTACTGTGCTGGCTACCGGCTTACAGCAAGCCGGCGTTCAACTAGCGAATAACACCTGGTTCGATACGCTACGCCTTACCCAGGTAGACGCGGGCAAGATTCACGGCCGCGCCATGACCCACGACATCAACCTGCACTACTTCGCCAATGGCGATGTGGGTATCAGCCTTGATGAAACGACCACCGCTCACGATGTCGCCGCCCTATTCGACGTCCTGCTGGGCGATGAGCATGGTCTGGCCGTGGCAGTGTTGGATGACCAGGTAGTGACCGATAAGCTGAGCGGTATTCCGGCCGCCTACCAGCGGGAAAGCGATTTTCTTGAACATCCAACCTTCAATCGCTACCGCAGCGAAACCGAAATGCTGCGCTACCTAAAGCGTCTTGAGAACAAAGACCTATCGCTGGCCCATGCCATGATCCCGCTGGGTTCCTGCACCATGAAGCTCAACGCGACTAGCGAGATGATTCCTGTCTCATGGCCTGCGTTTTCCAACCTGCACCCATTTGCGCCGCGTGATCAGGTGGCGGGCTACCATCAGATGATTGATGAGCTGGCAGCGTTCTTAGTCGAAGTCACCGGCTATGACCATATCTCGATGCAGCCTAACTCAGGCGCGCAGGGTGAATACGCGGGCTTGCTGGCGATTCGCCGCTATCAGGCAGCGCAAGGTGAAGCTCATCGTGATGTGTGCTTGATTCCAAGCTCCGCCCACGGCACTAACCCGGCCTCTGCCGCCATGCTGAGCATGGAAGTGGTGGTGGTGGAGTGCGATGCCAACGGCAACATCGATTTAGAGGATTTGACCCGCAAAGCTGAGCAGCACAGCGAGCGGCTTTCAGCGGTGATGATTACCTACCCGTCCACCCACGGCGTCTTTGAGTCGCACGTTCGCAAAGTATGCGAAGTGGTGCACCAGCATGGCGGCCAAGTTTACGTCGATGGCGCTAACATGAATGCTCAGGTTGGCCTCACTCGCCCTGGCGACTTCGGCGGCGACGTGTCTCATCTGAACTTGCACAAAACATTCTGCATCCCCCACGGAGGCGGTGGTCCAGGTATGGGCCCGATCGGCGTTAAAGCGCACCTTACCCCGTTTGTACCTAACCATGTGGTGACGCCCATCAACGGCGTTAACCCGGAGAGCGGCGCGGTGTCGGCGGCAGCCTTTGGTAGCGCTTCCATTCTGCCGATCTCGTGGGCGTACATTAAGATGATGGGTGCCCGTGGCCTGCGTGAAGCCACCGAGCTGGCCATTCTTAACGCCAACTATATTGCTAAGCGTTTAGAAGCGTCCTATCCGATTCTCTATCGCGGCCAGAACGGCAATGTCGCCCATGAGTGCATCATTGATATTCGTCCGCTGAAGAGCGCGTCTGGTATTAGTGAAGAAGATATCGCCAAACGTTTGATGGATTACGGCTTCCATGCCCCCACCATGTCGTTCCCGGTGCCGGGTACGCTGATGATTGAGCCCACGGAATCTGAATCACTCTACGAAATTGACCGCTTCTGCGATGCAATGATTGCAATTCGTGAAGAGATTGCACGGGTAGAGAGCGGCGAGTGGCCGCTGGATAATAACCCGCTGGTGAATGCGCCACACACACAAGCCGACCTAATGGATAGCGCATGGGAGCGGCCTTATGACCGCCAGCTAGGTGCCTTCCCCACCGAAGCAGTGATGGCGTCGAAATACTGGCCCTCAGTGAATCGCGTCGATAACGTCTTTGGTGATAGGCAGTTGATCTGCTCTTGCCCCAGCATTGACGAGTATCGCCGTTAAGCAATATCCATAGCGCGATAGGAAACGCCTCTGGCCCGTTTACTCGGGTATCAGGGGCGTTTTTTCTTGGAGACGCTGATCATGAAAGCCGTTCAACAGCTTTTCATAGCGTTTAGGTAGGACAGAATCTTGCCGACGAAGAAGATAGAGCACTTCGTTAATCGCTTGGGGAAGCGCTAACGCCTTCACCTGCCGCTGCCACGGCGATGTTTCGAGCACTAAGCGCGAGACCACCGTAAAGCCAAGCCCCCTCGCCACTGCGTCCAGCACCATGCTCACTTCATTGGTGAACCCTTGATGACGGAAATGAGTCATGGAGCGAAATTCATCGGGATAGTTCGCCCGCAGCAGCGCGTTGGCGTGGTTAATCCCATCGTAGTAGTTGATAAAACCGATACCCATTAACTCTGACAGCGTACTGCCTGCGAAATCGGCAGGTACGACCAAGCAGAGCGGCTCTTTATGCCATACCGTGCAAGTGAGCTCAGGGTGATTGACCTGCTCGGTCACGATACCGATATCGTAGCGGCCTTCAAGCAGGTCGTTGACGATCTCATGGTTGAACGCAAAGCTATAGTTAACGGTCAGGTTGGGATGCATCTGCTGCTGACCGAGAATATAGGGATAAAACATCAGCCCTACGCTGCCGGGTGATGCAATCCGGCATTCGCCGCTATCCAACGAGTCATCATCCAAGCCATGCCGAAACTGCTCATGCTCGGCAAACAGCTTAAGTGCGTAATCATAGGCACGGCGGCCCGATTCGGTCAGGGTAAAACTTCTGCCACGGCGCTCTAACAACGTTTTGCCAAGATAGCTCTCCAACTTACGAATATGCTGGCTAACCCCAGGCTGCGTCATCTCTAAACGACGCGCCGTTCGTGTGAAACTGCCGGTTTCCACTAACGTTATAAACGTCCGAAAGTATTGGGCATTAAACATAGGGTTTAAGCAACATCCTCATTATCCATCATCGTAAGGCGCTGACGTGAAGCACTATTGTAACGTGCTATCGCACCCGCAGCCGTGTGCGATAGCAGGCCCCTAGCGTAGCACAAACGCTGCTAAGACGGGCGCTTAGCCGCATTGCTGAACAGCGCCAAGCGCCGTGCTAGTATGCAGGTTCGTTACTAACACTCTTAGGGACAGCCAGACTAATGACGCAAACCCCAGCGCCTCGTGCCACGATTTCCAGCATTATTTCTCCTGAAGGAAGCCTTGAAGTCCTCTCGCAGCATGAGGTTAATCGGCTCAAGAGCACGTCTAAAAGTGGTTTGCACGATTTACTGCGCCGCTGCGCGCTTGCCGTACTTAATTGCGGTAGCGCTACTGATGACAGCTTGGCCATTCTCGAAGCCTATAAAGATTTCGACATTGAAGTACTGCAGCAAGATCGCGGCATTCGCCTAAAGCTGACTAACGCGCCAGCAGAAGCGTTTGTAGATGGACGCATGATTCGCGGTATCCGCGAACATCTCTCGTCCATTATTCGCGACATTGTGTATGTTTATAACGAAATTCAGCACCACAAGCGCTTTGATCTCAGTACGGGCGAAGGCACCACCAATGCGGTATTCCATATTCTGCGCAAGGCAGGCACGCTTAAGCCCGGTCGCGACCCCAGCTTAGTGGTGTGCTGGGGTGGCCACTCTATTTCCCGGGAAGAGTACGAGTACACTAAGGATGTGGGCTACCACCTAGGATTGCGCGATTTAGATATCTGCACCGGCTGTGGGCCTGGGGCTATGAAAGGCCCGATGAAAGGAGCCAACGTAGCGCATGCCAAACAGCGCCGTAAAGATGGCCGTTACCTGGGCATCTCGGAGCCCGGTATTATCGCTGCCGAAGCACCTAACCCCATCGTTAACGAGCTCGTCGTCATGCCGGATATCGAGAAACGTCTAGAAGCGTTTGTGCGTCTAGGCCACGGCATTATTGTCTTCCCCGGTGGCGTGGGCACCGCAGAAGAGATTCTCTATTTGCTGGGTATTCTGTTGCACCCCAGCAACCGGGAGATCCCCTTCCCCCTCATCTTTACCGGCCCTGCCAACTCCGCGGCTTACTTTCAGAAAATCGATGAATTCCTGGTATACACCCTCGGTGAAGAGATTCGCCGCTACTACACCATTATTACGGGCGACCCGGTGGCCGTTGCTCGCACAATGCGCGAAGGCATTGACCAAATTGCCGATTTCCGCCGCCAACATCAAGACGCCTTCTACTACAACTGGCGCTTAACCATCGCCCGTGAGTTTCAAGCACCCTTTGAGCCCACCCACGAAGCGATGCGCGGCCTGGCCCTTCACCGCCAGCAGCCCACCCACGAGCTGGCCGCCAACCTAAGGCGCGCTTTCTCCGGCATTGTGGCGGGTAACGTGAAAGAGCCAGGCATTCGCGCCATTGAAGCTCATGGCCCCTTCGAGCTCACCGCTGAGCCAGAATTGATGCAGCGTTTAGACGCGTTGCTTAGCTCCTTTGTTGCCCAAGGGCGCATGAAGCTTGATGGACAACCCTATACGCCCTGCTACGTGCTTAAATAGGCCCTTAGCGCTCACCCATAGCAGGTATCGCCCATGATGCCTGCTCAAGGAAACTCGCCGTGATTATTGCACTGCTCACTTTCGCCATTGCGGGGATTATTAAGGGAGCAATTGGCTCGGGAGTGCCGGTGGTCGTTGTACCTGTATTGACCATGCTTTATGACGTTAAGCTGGCCATTGCAGTGTTGGTAGCTCCCAATCTTTTTAGCAATGCGCTTCAGGTATGGCAGTACCGCCAGCACCTTCTCCCCCTGCGCTTTCTACTCTCATTTGCCGTAGCCGGTGGCGCTGGCATTGTACTTGGCACCTGGGGGCTAGTAGCGCTCTCACCAACACTGCTATCGCTAGGCGTCGCTGCAGCAATCCTTTTGTATCTCATCATCAAGCTGGCCAAGCGTACCGCAGCGCTACCCTTTACGGTCGCAAAGCGAATTGTACTCCCCGTCGGTTTGTTGGCGGGTGTGCTTCAAGGCGCTGCGGGCATGTCAGCCCCTGCCTCAGTCACTTTTTTGAATGCCATGCAGCTTGAGCGTCGCGTTTTTATTGGCTCAATTTCGGTATTTTTCGTTGCCATTACCCTCGTGCAAATACCTGCACTACTCAGTGCTGGCATTCTTACGGGTGAGCGCACGCTCTACAGCCTGGGCGCATTGCTTGTAATACTCGCCGCCATGCCTATTGGTGCACAACTTGGCAGGCGGTTACCCCACCGCTGGTTTGATAATCTCATTATGTGTTTGTTGGCGAGCATCGCACTGAAAATCATCTTGGATGCCCTGCTGACATAACATCATTGCGTTAACACTCTGCACAATGATGCGAGAGCCGCTACACTGAAGCCTGCAATAACCGCGCAGTCACTCGCGATTATTGGCAGATTCTTATCAAGGAAAGGAGTCATACATGGAAATGATTAACCAGTTGCAAGATGGCAAAACCAAAGCTTTTGCGAAGCACTGTTTTGAGCGCTACTCCGCAGAAGAGCTCAATAGCGCTGCGGAAGGTTCACCCGACCAAGCGGAAATGGAGCATTGGGACATTACCGCAGGCCAATGGGAAGAAGCGGTGGCTACAGCACTCGCCGACCATAAAGCGCAAGGTTAATGGCCCTTCTCCAACGGAGCAAATGGGGAAACAACATTTATCGAGCGAGGTAACTGGGAGTAATTAGTACTACAGTCCCAAACACGCCTTGGCCCCTATCGCTGGGGCCAATTTTTGAGCCGAAATAGCAGGCATAAAAAACGGCCGCTGCGATAAACGCAAGCGACCGTTTTAGTATTGGTCGGAGTGACAGGATTCGAACCTGCGACCTTTGCAACCCCATTGCAACGCGCTACCAAGCTGCGCCACACTCCGATGTCTGTTTGGCATTTGCCTCAAGACGGTGCGTATACTAGCGTTTTATACGCCAAATGAAAAGCACTTTTTGCGCTTTCTTTTCAATCGCTTGCCACTAAGCGTGGTCGGCTGCTTTTAATAAGGACGCCATGGCGTCGTAAACCTTGGGGGTAGTTACTAGCAACTGCTCCGGGTAGAGGTCTGCCGGTACACCGTCAGGCACCCCGCTTAAATGCCCCACCCGCGCGCCTGCTTCGCGAGCAATGACCCAACCCGCCACAAAATCCCAGGGCGATACGCTTTCGTAGTAGGCATCTAAACGACCGCAGGCCACATCACACAAATCCAGCGCCGCTGAACCATTACGCCGGACATCCTGACAGCCTGTGAGTACTGCTTCTAAGCGTGGCAGAAGTTTTTTACGCTGCTCTTTTTGATAGGGAAAGCCGGTACCTACTAGCGTGCTTTCAAGGGTCTCAGCGCCGCTCGGCTGAATCGGCTGCTGATTGCAGAATGCGCCTAGGCCCTCTGCTGCACTAAAGGTTTCACCTAAAAACGGCGCATGTATCACGCCTACTTTACCTACCCCCTGCTCCATCCAGCCGATTGATACCGCCACATGGCGCAGGCCCTGGGCAAAATTAACGGTGCCATCAATCGGATCCACAACCCAGAGCTGCTCGGTGGGGGTATGCAGCGCATGCTCCGGGCTTAGCTCCTCGCTTAACCTTGCTTCCTCTGGGAAGTACTCCTCCAGGCGCTGGCTAATGAGCGTGTCGACGGCAACGTCCACATCAGTAACTAGCTCGACCCCTCCTTTCAGCCGCTGGCTAAACCCTTGCTGCTCTCGGGCATTACGAATCATCTGCCCAGCCTCTTCGGCAATCTCTATGGCCAGTGCCAGCCGCGCTTCCAGGGTATAAACCGCCATGTTCGCTCCTCAGTGGGGGGTTGGTTGTTTCTCAGCATAAGCGTTGATCCATGGCATTACCATAACGCTCCAACACATGGGAACGGCTTAGCGCAAAGCATCCACCAACACATCGACCACCACCCGAGTCGCGGCTTCAATTAACACCACATCAGCGCCAACACGCTCCCATTCGTATCCCGGGTAACGGGGCAGCTCACGGGCAATTGGGCCGTCAAAGCGCTTAGCAATGCCGGGCGGCAAGGGCTTGCCCCGCTCTAAATTGCGCTGAATACCAGGGGGTAACGGTTCCGCACGGGGGGCATCGTGGCGGCGCAGCAGTCGCAACAGCTCGCGCTCGTTAATACGCGGTAAATCCACATAGCCACCGCTATGGGAACGACGGGAGCCGCTTTCATGGCGGCCGCCCTCACCGCCTCGGTAGCGCTCTGCCTGGGAAGCGTTATCCCGAGCGCCGTGGGCTGGCGCATGGGCGGGTTGGGCCAACGCGGTACTGCTTAGCAACAGCGCGCTAGCGCCGATCAAGAGTTGATGTAGTAAACGGCTCATAAAAAAGCTCCACTGTGATCAGGGAGCTTTAGTTTAGAACAACAATGCGCAGGAAATGGTGAAGGTCAGAAACTAGATGGCGTGCCTCGACAGCTTCCGGGGAGATACTTCTCATCAATACCATTTTGTTTTGCTGACATACAGGACCACTAACCCAACTGATTTATTTTACGCATGTGGCATTAATCTTTTTGATCGCGGCACGAGCCAGGTAGGTATTTTTCATCCATGGCATTACCTGCTCCTGTGGTTGTCCGGCAACTCCACTGAATTGCTCCTTCAGAGAACTGAGACTCCATCACAACCCATTTTCCGGCTATCGCGCTATTCGCATTATCGCTCATCTCCATCACAACGCGTGCAGTATAATCACCAGCGGCCGGCCAAACACCGATGTAGCCAACATAGCGGTCATCACTAGTTTCACCACTATTGCCACTTCGACTGCCATCAGTTGGCATACCTATATCTTCATTACTCTCAGGGAACTGACCTCTCACCGAATAGTATTCACTTATGGCGGTTTTGTAAGCGGAGGCCAAATTGAAGGCCTCTGATACTTGCGCACGTGCGGTGTAGTTTTGATATTGCGGAATTGCGATAGAAGCCAACACGCCAATAATGGCCACCACAATCATTAATTCAATTAAAGTAAAACCGCGTTGAGTTCCTTTCATACCATTTCCCTCCCAAAGATAGGGGCTTTCAAAACAGCCCCTTTTACAATTTCTTTATTCGTCAGTATTAGTCTTTACAGCCGGCTGGTAGATGATTTTCTTCTATTGGATTATTGTCACCAACCGCACATACCCAACCTGACTGCGGATTACTAGTTGAAATTTTCATGGTATTCCCATTACCAAGAGCGCTATCATCGTTGAAAGTAACAGTAATTACTCCTTCATTACTCCCACCTCCACTATATGCAACATTTCCTACATAACGACCGGTAATGCCGAGATCAGCAGCATTGGCAAAATCACTTGCTTGAGGCATTGCGCCAGTTAAGGAATACTGCTCTGCGACGTCCGCGCGAACGCCCGCCGTCACCGAAAGCCCTTCGCTCGCTTGGGCACGAGCAGTGTAGTTCTGATACTGCGGCACGGCGATAGATGCCAATACGCCGATGATCGCGACGACGATCATCAGCTCAATCAGCGTGAAACCGCCCTGCTTGAGATTGCGAAACACATTTTTTGCAGTTGTTTGCATCTAAAAATCTCCAAGGAGATTTTGCTTGGCAAGTATTGCCAAGCAAAATTAATGTACATTAGTTACACTAGCTTACGCACAGTGTTTTTTCAACTACATTTGGCCCACTACTTCGTTCATTTGTACGAACGCGTGAGCTTAGAAAAGCGTGGTGCCGCCAGTAGCCTTAGTATGGTACAAGTATGCGCATTCTGACCACTTTGCTACCACAGGTCGTGCATGTCTAATCCCTCTTTTGAATCGACACTTAGCCACGCGGCAGCTCACGGCGGCCTGCGCGGCATTGCCCAGCGGTTGGTTAAACACGGTGTGTTAAGCGATGCACAAGCGGCCACCGCACAGTCGACGGCCTCTGATCTCGAAATTTCGCTGCTTCAACACGTTATTGAAAGCGGGCTGGCCGACCCTGTTGCAGCTACCGTAGCAGCGGGATGGGAGTATGGTCTTCCGGTTATCGACCTTGAGGCGCTGCGCCTTACTACGTTGCCACCCGCCGCCGACTACCCCGTTAAAGTATTGCAAAACCTTAATGTGCTGCCCCTGGCCCGTCATGGCCACCGCCTAACCGTCGCGGTGCCTTATCCAGCAACGCTTACCCAGCTAGATGAGCTCCAGTTTGCCACAGGATTAAGCATAGAAGGTGTGCTTGCTCCGGTGGATCAAATCACCGTTGCACTTAATAACTATCTCGCTCAGAACGAACGCGGCATGCTGGATGAGCTGGATGGCATTGACGACGCGGTGAGTTCGTTAAACATTGTACAAAACAGTGACGGCAACGAAGTTCCTCTTGAGGAAGCGTCGCAGAGTAGCGAAGATGCGCCCATCGTCAAGTTTGTTAATAAGATTTTATTAGACGCCATTCGCCAAAGGGCCTCTGATATTCATTTCGAGCCTTATGAAACGCTCTACCGCGTCCGTTTTCGCGTTGATGGCATGCTGATTGAAGTTGCTAGACCGCCCTTTGCCATGCGCCACCGTATTGCAGCTCGCCTTAAAATTATGGCTCGGCTGGATATTTCGGAGCGCCGTCTACCCCAGGATGGCGCGATAAAACTCAAGCTCTCGCGAACGCGCTCTCTCGATTTTCGGGTTAACTCGCTACCTACGGTATACGGTGAAAAGCTGGTGCTGCGGATTTTAGACCCTACGGCGGCTCAGCTAGGCATTGAGCAGTTAGGTTTCACCGATGAGCAGCGCGCTCTGTATGAACATACGCTTAAACAGCCCCAGGGCATGATTTTGGTGACGGGGCCGACCGGCAGCGGTAAAACCGTTTCGCTTTATACGGGGATTAATATCCTTAATAAAGTAGAGCGCAATATTTGTACGGCCGAAGACCCCGTAGAAATCAAAGTAGATGGCATTAACCAGGTAAACATTCTACCCAAGATCGGCCTCGACTTTGCCAGCGCCCTGCGCGCCTTCCTTCGCCAGGACCCGGACGTTGTGATGGTGGGAGAAATACGCGACCTGGAAACAGCGGACATTGCGGTAAAAGCTGCCCAAACCGGCCACTTGGTGCTCTCTACGGTGCATACTAACTCGGCAGCCGAAACACTCACACGATTAGCCAATATGGGCGTTTCGTCCTTCAACATTGCAAGCGCCGTTAGTTTAATTATTGCACAGCGCTTAGCGCGTAAACTTTGCCACCATTGCAAAGAGCCCATTGAAATACCGCGTAAGGCGCTTCAAAAAGAGGGGCTAAACAATGAGGAGATTAACCAAGCCACCCTATATAAAGCCGTGGGTTGTAAACACTGCACCCAAGGTTACAAAGGGCGGATTGGTATCTATGAAGTTGTTCCCATTACAGAATCGATGCGTCAGCTCATCATGCGCGATGCTAATTCGCTAGAAATTGACCAGCAGGCCCGCAGGGAGGGCTATCCCAGTCTCCATCGCAGCGGCCTATTAAAAGTCATGCAAGGTATCACCAGCCTTGAAGAGATTAACCGCGTAAGTAAGGAGTAAGGCATGGCTAAACGTGCTCGTAGGCGCCAAACTCCCGCCATCAAGTTATCGCGCTGGAAGTGGATAGGCAAAGGCCCCCAAAACAGAACGTTAAGCGGCGAAATGATCGGCCGCAGCAAAGCGGAAGTCACCGCCGAACTCGCCAAACAAAATATTGATATTCGGCGTATCAGCAAAAAAGGCAGCATTGGCGGCAACGGCCGCATCAACCCTAACGACATCATGGTGTTTGCGCGTCAAATGGCCACCATGATTCGAGCAGGCATCCCACTTTTACAAGCGCTTCAAGTAGTCGCTGAAAGCCTAAAAAAACCCGCCATGGTGGCCCTGATACAGCAAATGATGAGCGATGTGTCTTCTGGCGCTAGCTTCTCGGATGCGCTTCGCCAACACCCAAAACATTTTGACCGCCTGTTTGTTAACTTGGTAGATGCTGGTGAACAAGCAGGCGCCCTAGATCAAATGCTGGATCGCGTTGCAACCTATAAAGAGAAAGTAGAATCCCTGAAAGCACGTGTTAAAAAGGCACTGTGGTATCCCACTGCGGTCATGGCGATTGGTATTGCGGTTACCATGCTGCTTCTGGTGAAAGTGGTACCTGAATTTGAAAGTATGTTTCAAAGCTTCGGGGCGGAACTACCTGCGCTTACGCAAATGACGGTAAATCTATCGAAGCTTGCCCAACAGTACTGGCTAACAGCATTTGGCGCGCTGGTAGCGGCCATATTCTTGCTTAAGCAAGGCATCCAGCGTTCACCAAATATCGCTTACCGCATGCATGCATTACTACTTCGATTACCGATTATCGGCGACATCATGCATAAATCTGCGGTTGCGCGTTTTTCTCGCACATTGGCCACCACATTTTCTTCCGGTGTCCCACTGGTAGAAGGGTTAGACACAGCCGCCGGAGCAACCGGCAATAAGGTTTACGAACACGCCGTGGTGCAAACTCGCCAAGACGTGGCGACGGGGCAGCAATTACATTTTGCGATGCGCATGACAAATCGTTTCCCAGCCCTGGCGGTTCAAATGGTCAGTATCGGTGAGGAGGCAGGCTCTTTAGATGCCATGCTGAATCGAGTGGCAGATTATTACGAAGAGGAAGTTGATAACAAAGTGGATGCACTCACATCGTTAATGGAACCCGTTATTATCGTTGTGTTGGGCTTATTAGTCGGCGGTGTTGTCGTGTCCATGTACTTGCCAATTTTCAATTTAGGCTCTGCGTTATAGCCGTTTTCTACATGCGCTGCCCACGGTGGCCTCTCCTATTTTCAGGCAGTTAAAAAGGACATTTATGTATCTCCCTTCACCGCTCGAGTGGGCGCCTGCTCTTCTACTCGGGCTTTGTTTTGGCAGCTTTTTAAATGTGGTGATTACTCGCCTACCGGTCATGCTGATGAGGCGCTGGCGCAATGAAGCCCTAGCTTCGCTGGAGTTTCCGGCAGAAACAGCGCCCCGCTTTAATCTCGCAACCCCTGGCTCGATGTGCCCGCGCTGCGAGCATCCGATTGCGTGGCATGATAACTTACCGCTGCTTGGCTGGTTAAAACGGCGCGGTAAGTGCGCAAACTGCCAATCTCCCATTAGTGCACAGTACCCACTGGTTGAACTGATGGGCGGGCTATTAGCAGTGGCCGTTGTGGCGCTTTATGGCACAACAGCAAGCGCCCTGTTTATTTATGCGGCCTGCTTAACACTTTTGGCGCTGGCGGTTATCGATTTTCGTACGTATTTGCTGCCGGATATGTTAACCCTGCCCTTGCTCTGGGCGGGCTTGCTCTATCAGCTGATCTTTCAGCCCATTATGTTGCCCAGCGCGGTAATCGGCGCCATGGCTGGCTACTTAATCCTCTGGAGCTTTTACTGGCTGTTTAAGCTATTAACGGGCAAAGAGGGTATGGGGTTTGGCGATTTTAAGCTGCTAGCGGCGTTAGGCGCCTGGGTCGGTTGGCCCATGCTGCCATTACTGTTGATCGTATCGGCAGGCATTGGTGCCCTTGTGGGCTTGGCGGCGCAAGCCAGCTCCCCTCATTTGCGCGGCCAGCCGCTGCCTTTTGGCCCTTTTCTAGCCCTGGCGGGTTGGGTTTGCTTATTAGCGGGCGATGAGCTGATGGCGCTCTATACGTCACTGCTATATTAGCATTGGTCATTTCGTCCATCTTACTGTGGCCAGCTATTATCTATGCCCATGACGATAGCAGCGCCACTATTTAGGGAACAGCCATGATTGTTGGGTTAACAGGCGGTATCGGTTCCGGTAAGTCTACCGTTGCTCGGGCGTTTGGTTCGCTGGGAATCGGCTGGGTAGACGCCGACGATGTGGCCAGGGAAGTCGTCATGCCTGGCGAACCAGCGCTAGCGGCTATCAGAGAACACTTCGGAAATGATGTACTACACGCTGACGGCACGTTAAACCGTGCAGCTTTGCGCAGCATTGTGTTTGACAACCCTACCGAGCGCAAATGGCTGGAGTCGGTGACCCATCCTCGCGTGCGCGAACGCATTCTCGTACATCTAGAGCGCTTACAGCGCCAATCACCTTATGTGCTGCTGGTATCGCCGTTGTTATTTGAGTCAGGCCAAGACAAGCTGGTGGATCGCACCGTTGTAGTCGATGTGCCCGTTGAGCTGCAGCTTTCGCGGACACGTGCGCGAGACGACGTGAGCGAGGCTCAAGTGCATGCTATTCTCGCCGCCCAGCTTCCCCGTGAAGAGCGCCTTACTAAGGCCAATGATGTTATTGATAACAGCGGAGACCATGCTTCGATGATGCAACAGGTAACGCAGCTTGATCAGCACTACCGAAATAAATACCTCTAGCTCAAGGAGAGTTCTATGCCAACACCCGCTAACGATGCACCGCTAGAGGTCGCTTGCCCTCAATGCAGCAAGCCAGTCGTCTGGAGCCCAGAGAGCGCCTACCGCCCTTTTTGCAGCAAACGATGCCAGCTGCTTGACCTAGGCGCTTGGGCGGAAGAGTCTCACCGCATTTCGGGCGAATCCGCGATGGATGAAGCCGATTTGGACGCGCTGCTTGCCCAAGCGGATAGAGACGCCCCGCTCTCTTAGCCCATGAGTGTTCTGCCATGAACGATAATGCCCTGCCCGTTTACCACTTGCTGCATGAGCTGGATGCCCGTTTCGATGACTTGATGGCAGCTATAGATCATGCAGCCACTTATTATGAGCAGCAGCAATCAGCCACATGGCACTTTCAGCCCTACCCTGGGGGTAGGTCTTGGCTACGCCAAGCCCTGCTCGATATGTGGCATCAGCAGGGCCAAGATGGGCGCGAGACGCGTAACTACATTGCGCTTATCGCAGCAGATGATGAATTACTTGAAAAATTTACGGCGGTTAACCGCGCTAAAGCACACATTAGCGACCTGCTTCAGCATATTAAACAGGCACAGCCAAATACACTCAGCCAAGCCAAACACCGCTTGCCTCAACGCCACCCAGACGTGGATAACGTGCTGCGTCAGGGTGGCTTGGCGCGCTTGCACCTTAAGCAGTGTTGGCGGCACCTTCCTATTGCCCCGGCACCGGTATCGCGCGTTCGCTTTGCTTGGTATAGCAGTGGCCGCTCAATAAAAAAAATTACCGTACAAGAAGCAGAGCAAAAACTCTTGCAGTTAGATACCGACTCGCCACATATCCGCATTCAGCTACGTAGACTAGCGGGAATACCAAGCAGCGAACCGCTAGCACAGGTACAAAACCAAGCCCCGCTCATGCGCGGCAACCTGTTTTTTACAGAACCACTAGAAGACGGCCATACCCGGCGCGCATTAAATATTGCCATGCCGCTTATTGTTCCCGCCCCTGAAAATCGCTTGCCACATATTAAAATGCCGCCCCTAGAGCCGCCCGCGCAGCGTACGCGGGCAAAGCGTCGGGATGAAAAGCTGGAGAGTGACGTATTTCTACCTAGCTTGCGGGTATATCGCTACCGTTAGTGCCCACTGCCACTTTGGGCGGGCATGCGATCCACCTCCCATAGTCCGTAGGCCAATAGCGTCTGTATCAGTTCGCTTACTCCACCCTCTGATAAATCATACTCCTTCAGCAAGGCCTTGAAGCGCTGGCTGAACAGCAGATCCTGTTCCTTCTGCCGCTCAGCCTGATCATCAGCCTCAAGCGCCGCTAAAGAGCGTACAGGGGGCCCTGTTGGAATATCAAAGTCACTATCAGGATCTTCCAACTGACGCAATGCTTGCGCAAAGGCGTCATCCAGCTCACGAAACTTACGCAGCTTTTCACGCTCATCCAGTTGTTTTTGAACCTTTTGATATTTCATCGATGTTTCATTTACACCTTACTTGGGATGGTCGATATGTCTGCAAAACAGACTTTATTTACAAAAAAACTATGCACAAACGCGTAAACTCCCATAGCAAACTTTCCTTTGCTTCAGCTTAGCAGCATAAAGACACCATCGTGATGAAGCCACTAATCGGTAATAATGATTATCCGGCTATCTATCGAACGTCAAACGCATCACGTTCCATCACGAGCCATGGATGGCCGCTCTGTAGATAACACTCAAACACTGGTGGCAACGATAAAAGTCATGGACCACCAGGTTACCAGCAACAACAAGCACCGGGAGGGTGCATTACAGGCAAGCTATCAACTGACCTGTATGACTCACGCATGGGAGGCCAGATAATGTTCAATGCAATGTCGCGAGCTGAGATCTGGCTACAGGACACGCTTGACCAATCGCTAAGTATAGAAGACCTTGCTAATCACTTGGGATATTCAGCGTCACAGATACGGCGGCAATTTCGTCACTGCTTCAACACCTCTCCTAGCGCTTATCGTGAGCAGAGGCGCTTAGAGCGAGCAGCGGTCTTGCTATCGCTTACCCCACAAAATATAGCGCATATTGCCATTCGCTGCGGGTATGCAAACCATTCATCGTTTTCGCGCGCATTTCAGCGGCGCTATCAGCTGACGCCTAGGCATTATCGCCAGTCTTTTAGCAGCGTGCGACACCTACAGTAGCGCTACCTGACCTGCTCGCAGACAAAGTTGACGCCCTTGAGTCAGGCGCCAAGGTACGCAAGTCAAGAACTGACATTGGCCTCTATTTAGCCCACACAGCAAATACAGAAAATTTAGCCCTACCAGTTGCTTACCGGCGCATTGAAATTCCTGCACAACACTATGCAAAAACCTGCTTTGATGATTTTGATGAGCTATCAGATGCATTGACATCAACGCTACTGCCGCTGCTCAATCAACAACATCGCTTTCACATTAGTGGAGAATCTCCACGGATTTTATGGCATCCCGATCACTTAGAGCTGCGGGTGCCACTACTGAGAGAAGCAACGCACATTTATTGAACTGGTTAATGCTGAACTAGTGGTTGGCTAGTCCGTAGTGCCAAACCCTGCTGACTTCCCAGCCAGTCTTCTAGGTCGCTGCTTGAAACTAACCCTCTAAAAACAAAACCGGCATTTCTATTAGAAATGCCGGTTAAACTACTTAGTCTTCCATGCGCACGAACCAGGACTCGACAGCTTCATCACCATGCTCATCTTTCCAGCTACGCAGACCTTTATGGTTCCCACCACGGGTTTCGATCACTTCACCAGTATGCGGGTTCTTATAGATTTTTAAACGACGCTTACGGCGAGCAGAGGCGGCCGGCGCTGCTTTGGCACTGCGCTGATCAGTAGTCGGATCCAAAAGCGCAATTACATCTGCAGGACGCTTACCAAACTCGTTCATCAGTGCTTCAAGTTTAGCTTTAAACTCAAGCTCGCTTTTCAGGCGCTGGTCGCCTTCAAGACGCTGCAGCTCTTCTTGAAGCTGTTTAAGCTGCTGCTCTTTTTGAATGTAGTCGTTTAACAGTGACATAGGAAATCCTTTTAGCTTGGTTTTAACTGCGATGGCATTCAGCTGGGCAACTCAATACCGATTAGTTCAGGATGCGGACACATTATTGCCTTAAACTCTGTAATTGACAACAGTCTAGTTCATTTTGGTCCATTTACTAAACAATTTTACAATTCACAATAGCGCTTTAAAGCCTTTGCTTATTAACCCAATCATCCACTTACTTCTGACTAAGCCAACAAAGAAAAGTGTGTAAAATTTTTGCAAAAAAACGCCGCCCTTTTGGGCGGCGTTTTAGTAGGAAAAACTAATAATTTAGTCTTGACCCATCTGCTGCTTGATCAGATCACCGATAGTGGTCGGGCCACCTGCTGCTTCCGGCTCTTGGTCACGCAGTTTCTTCAGGTTCTGACGAGTGTCGTCTTGCTCTTTCGCTTTCACCGACAGATTGATCTGACGGCTCTTACGATCGACGCTGACAATACGCGCTTCAACGCTGTCGCCTTCGTTCAGCACATTGCGTGCATCTTCAACGCGGTCTGCGCTAATTTCAGACGCTTTAAGAATGGCAATAACGTCAGTTGCCAGCTCAACGTGTGCTTCTTTAGCGTCAACTTCTACAACGCGACCGGTAACAATGCTGCCCTTGTCATTCACTGACAGGTACTCAGCAACCGGATCGGAATCCATTTGCTTGATACCCAGGGAGATGCGCTCACGCTCCGGGTCGATAGACAGAATAACGGCTTCTGCTTCGTCGCCTTTCTTGAAGTTGCGAACGGCTTCTTCGCCAGTCTCTGTCCAAGAGATGTCGGACAGGTGAACCAAACCGTCGATACCGCCTTCAAGGCCGATAAAGATACCGAAGTCAGTGATTGACTTGATGGTACCGGAAACACGGTCGCCCTTGTTGTATTCAGCGTTGAACGTTTCCCACGGATTAGCAGTGCACTGCTTGATACCCAGAGAAATGCGACGACGCTCTTCATCGATATCAAGAACCATCACGTCAACATCATCGCCCACTTGAACGACTTTAGACGGATGAATGTTCTTGTTGGTCCAGTCCATTTCAGACACGTGAACCAGACCTTCAACGCCTTCTTCCAGCTCAGCAAAGCAGCCGTAGTCCGTCAGATTAGTGACGACCGCGTGCACTTTGGTGCCTTCCGGGTAACGCTCTTTGATGTTGACCCACGGATCTTCGCCCAGCTGCTTCAGACCCAGTGAAACGCGGTTGCGCTCACGGTCGAACTTCAGCACTTTGACGTTGATTTCGTCGCCAACGGCAACGATTTCAGACGGATGCTTGATACGCTTCCAAGCCATGTCGGTGATGTGCAGCAGGCCATCAACGCCGCCCAGATCTACGAAAGCACCGTAGTCGGTCAGGTTCTTAACGATACCCTTGATTTGCTGACCTTCTTGCAGAGTGGCCAGCAGCGCTTCACGCTCGGCACTGTTTTCTGCTTCCAGCACGGCACGACGCGATACAACGACGTTGTTGCGCTTCGGATCAAGCTTGATGACTTTAAAGTCCAGCTCTTTGTTTTCCAGATGTGCCGTGTCGCGAACCGGACGAACGTCAACCAGAGAGCCCGGCAAGAAGGCACGGATAGAGTCGACATCGACAGTGAAGCCGCCTTTGACTTTACCGTTGATCACGCCCTTGACGATTTCGTCTTTCTCGAAGGCTGCTTCCAGAATTTTCCAAGCTTCTGCGCGCTTGGCTTTTTCACGGGACAGACGCGTTTCACCGAAGCCATCTTCAACGGCTTCCAGTGCAACGTGAACGTCGTCACCGATAGCGATGGTCAGTTCACCATTCTCATCGCGGAATTGTGCCGCAGGGATCTGACCTTCGGATTTCAGACCAGCGTTAACGGTAACCCAGTCACCGTCAATGTCGACAACCTGAGCCGCGACGATAGCGCCTGGCTCCATGTTGATGTCGTTAAGAGACTGTTCAAACAGTTCAGCAAAGCTTTCGCTCATGGTTTTCCTACGTGATCAACGTTGTTGAGGCATAACTGCCTTCTCCGTACCACCAGCGAGTACGGGCCTAATGTCACTCTGCTTTTGGAGGCGTTAGCGCTGGTTAGACCTGACCGGGCTCACTGATATGGAGTTATCGCCCTGCCACGTCGTGACACCTTTCCAAAAACGCCGCAAGGGAGAATCAAATGCCGTTAGACATGCCGCGTTGGGCAAGCAGTTCGGTCAGCCGATCAACCACTTCCGGTATGCTCAGGCGCGTGGTATCAAGCGTAATGGCATCATCTGCCGGCTTGAGAGGAGCCACACTGCGTTGCGTATCGCGTGCATCGCGTGCCTGAATCTCCTTTAAAAGACTCGACAGACTAGCATCCACCCCTGCTTCCTGCAACTGTAGATGCCTTCTGCGAGCCCGTTCTTCGGCGCTGGCGGTGAGAAAAACCTTCAACGGCGCCTCGGGAAATACGACAGTTCCCATATCGCGGCCGTCTGCCACCAGTCCAGGTAATTGGCAAAAATCTCGCTGGCGCTGAAGTAGTGCTGCGCGCACACTAGGCAGTGCTGCGACCTGAGAAGCAAGTTCACCTGCTTGCTCGGTACGAATCACCTGCCCAACGTCTTCGCCCTCTAACAAGGTGCAAGGCTGACCATCTACCACAGGAAAGGCAACATCTAGCTTAGTGGCAATCGCTGCCAGTGCCGCCTCATCATCTAGGGCGACATGATGCTTGACGGCCGCCCGGGCCGTTAGACGATAAAGTGCCCCACTGTCTAATAGGTGCCAACCTAAACGCTCGGCCACAAGGCTGCTAATCGTGCCTTTGCCAGCACCGCCGGGGCCATCGATTGTCAGCACAGGTACCTTAGCGGTCATTAGCACCCTCCACGCTAACACTCATACCAATGCGCTGCGCCAGCGCAACAAAATCCGGGAACGAGGTAGCGACATTCGCACAGTCGTCAATAATGATTTCATCACCTGCGCGTAGCGACGCAATGGCAAACGCCATAGCAATACGGTGGTCGCCCAAGCTATCGATACGGCCGCCGCCATAGCTCGGCACGCTGTCGTTGCCGTTACCAATAATATCGATACCGTCTTCCACCACCGTATGCTCAACGCCAAGCACAGCAAGGCCATCGGCCATGGCCTGGATACGGTCGGACTCTTTCACCCGCAGCTCTTCCGCGCCGCGCAGGCGCGTCGTGCCATGAGCATTGGCCGCCGCGATGAATAGCGCCGGGAACTCATCTATAGCCAGCGGCACTTGATCGACGGGAATATCAATACTTTTTAGGGGCGCGTAACGAATACGAATATCCGCCACTGGCTCGCCACCCACTTCACGTTCGTTTTCAAGCGTTAAGTCGGCGCCCATCAATTTCAAAATATTGATCACACCAATGCGGGTTGGATTGATACCTACATGCTCTAACGTGATATCCGAGCCCGGCGTAATGGCAGCTGCGACAAGGAAGAACGTCGCTGACGAAATATCGGAGGGCACATCAATCGACCCAGCCGTTAATTGTCCGCCACCTTGTAGCCAACAGGTATCCCCTTCGCGTGAAACGGCGTATCCAAAGCCGTTAAGCATACGCTCGGTATGGTCACGGGTAGGAGCTGGCTCGCGCACGCGGGTTTCACCTTCGGCATAGAGCCCAGCAAGCAGCAGGCATGACTTTACCTGCGCGCTGGCCATCGGCATGTCGTAGTAAATACCTTTCAGCGGCGCACCGCCGTGGATCTTTAACGGCGGACGGCCGCCTTCGGCGGTATCGATGGTAGCACCCATCAGACGCAGCGGATCTGCCACACGCCCCATCGGCCGCTTAGAGAGCGACTCATCGCCGGTCAGCTCGCTATCGAAAGATTGGCCCGCCAGCAAACCGGCAAAGAGCCGCATAGCCGTACCGGAGTTGCCTACATAGAGTGGCCCTGCGGGCGCTTTCAAACCCTGCATGCCCACACCGTGGATAGTGACTCGCCCCTGGTGAGGCCCCTCAATGGCCACGCCCATCTCGCGAAAAGCTTGTAGAGTCGCTAGGCTATCCTCACCTTCCAGGAAGCCTTTTACTTCCGTCACACCTTCCGCCAGAGCACCCAGCATAATAGAGCGATGGGAGATGGATTTATCGCCTGGCACGCGAAGACGACCCTGCGCCTCTCCGCCTGGCTGCACGCGATAAGTCACTTTACCGTGTGGTTGCATATGATATTCCGCCTGATAGCTGGTTTTATTCAATAACGTATCAAAATAGTGTCGCGCGTGGCTGGCACGATCAAACGTTGCAATTAGCGCATCGCTATCACCGCTTTCAACGGCGCAACGAAGACGCTTTAACCCTGCTTCAAAGTCGTCTAGTGACGACAGCACTGCTTCTCGGTTGGCGATAAAAATATCCCGCCACATGACCGGGTCGCTACCTGCAATACGGGTAAAATCACGAAATCCGCCCGCAGCGTAACGAAAAATATCCAGCCGCTCATCCTGACGCGCCAGCGTATCCACTAGAGAGAACGCCAAAAGGTGCGGCAGGTGACTCGTGCGTGCCAGCACCTGATCGTGGCGCTCGACGCTCATTTGCAAGACTTCTGCACCACACGTCTGCCAGAGCTTTTCCACGCGTGCTAGTGCATCAGCATCGACGTTAGGTTCGGGCGTCAGAATCACTTTGTGATTAACATAAAGCGTCGGGTTGGCCGCTGCCACACCACTCTTTTCTGAGCCCGCGATAGGATGCCCTAAGACGATATTAGGTAATACGTAACCAAACACGCGTTCGGCACATTCACGAATGGTGGCTTTGGTACTACCCACATCGGTGATCACTACATCATCAGCCGCGTTAGGAAGCGCCTGGGCCAGTGCGGTCATCACGCTTTCCATTGCCAGTACGGGCACTGCCAGGACCACCATGGAAACATCATCCAGCAGCTCAGCTAGCTGCGTGCCGCCAGCGTTAACAAGCCCCAGCTCAATACCTAGAGCAATCTCGTCTTTATTAGGGTCGCAGGCAATAATTTCCCCGGAAAAACCAGAAGCGCGCAGCGCCGCTGCTAGCGAACCACCAATTAAGCCCAGCCCGACGATTAAAATTCGCGGTTCATGACACACTTCACGCCCAGCACCTTGTGCTAACACCGTCACAGCACGCCCTGAGGGTAAGAACCCAATACGCGCAACTCAGCAGCGCGCAGACGCACCTCTTCCAGCACAGCCGCTACACTCGGCTCATCACGGTGGCCTTTGAAATCAATGAAGAACACGTAATTCCATACGCCTGTGCGCGAAGGGCGCGTCTCGATGCGGGTTAAATCGATCTTGTGGCGATGGAATGGCTCCAACAGGTCGTGAAGCGCGCCTGGCTGGTTACGCATGGCTACCACAATGGAAGTTTTGTCTTCACCTGACATAGGCACATCTTGATTACCAATAATCAAAAAGCGCGTCGAGTTATCCGGACGGTCTTCGATTTTATCGGCAATGCGCTCTAAGCCGTAGAGCTTGGCAGCCATGTCGCCGGCAATCGCCGCGCTGTGCCATTCGGTTTTCACCAATTTAGCCGCTTCAGCGTTGGAGGAAACCGGCACACGCTCAGCATGTGGGTAATGCGCATCCAGCCATTTACGACACTGGCCAAACGACTGGGGGTGCGAGTAGATACGCGAGACTTTGTCTTTGCGCGTTGTTTCGCTAATTAAGAGATGGTGGTGAATGCGTAGTACTACCTCGCCACAAATCTTGATGGAAGAGTCCATAAAGGTATCGAGCGTGTGGTTCACCACCCCTTCAGTGGAGTTTTCCACCGGCACCACGCCATAGTTCACCGCGCCTGCTTCCACTTCGCGGAACACTTCATCGATAGCGGCCATAGGCAGGCTTACCGCACTTTCGCCAAAATGCTTGAGCGCCGCTTGCTGGGTGAAAGTGCCTTCCGGCCCTAGGTAGGCCACTTTTACCGGCTGCTCCAGCGCGAGGCAGGCCGACATAATCTCGCGGAACAGGCGGGCCATCTCTTCAGCGTCCAGCGGGCCTTTATTCAGCGCCATAATGCGCCGTAACACCTGCGCTTCGCGCTCTGGGCGGTAAAACACGGCATCTTGATCTTGGGCGAGCTTAACGTGCGCCACCTGCTGGGCGCAGCTGGCACGCTCACTGATCAAGCGCAGAATATCGCCATCCAACTGGTCGATACGTTGACGTAAGTCATCTAAATTGATCGGCGTATCGGACATGATGGTTAGCCTCTTCGTAGTTCAAAATCCGCCATAAAGGCGATTAAGGAATCGACCGCCTCTTCTGGTACGGCGTTATATAAACTAGCGCGCATACCACCTACGCTGCGGTGGCCTTTAAGGTTTAGCAGGCCTGCCTCATCGGCTTCTTGTAAAAACGCTTTATCCAAACGCGCATCCGCCAACACGAACGGTACGTTCATACGCGAACGGTTAGGTACGGCGATAGGGTTACTGTAGAAGGCGCTGGCATCAATGGCAGCGTAAAGCTTTTGCGCTTTGCGCTGATTCAGCGCATCCATTGCATCTAAGCCGCCGATGTCATTTTTAAGCCATTGGAAAACCAAGCCCGATAGATACCAGGCATAAGTCGGCGGGGTGTTCACCATAGAGCCCGCTTCTGCCAGCATTTGATAATCAAAAAGTGATGGAATCGTGCTAGGGGCTTTACCTAGCAGATCGTCACGTACGACCACGATGGTTAACCCCGCCGGGCCGATATTTTTCTGCGCGCCAGCGTACACCACGCCAAAATCGCTGATATCAATCGGGCCAGAGAGAATATTCGACGACATATCGCACACCAGCGGCACGGCTGCACCGTCAGCGCGGGTTATCTGGGGCGTGTAATCAAACTCTAAACCGCCAATGGTTTCATTCGAGGTGTAGTGCAGATAGGCCGCGTCATTGGTGATTGATAATGACGCCTCATCAGGCACGGCAGTGTGACCATTAGCCTCGCTGCTGGCAGCCACATGGCAGCTGAAGCCAAGCCGCTTGGCTTCACTTAACGCTTTCTTTCCCCAAATGCCTGTTTGGATAAAGTTAGCGCTACCGCCCTGGCCCAGTAAATTCATCGGCAGCATCGAGAACTGCATGCTTGCGCCGCCCTGCAAGAAGAGCACTTGGTAATTGCTGGGAATTGCTAGCAGTTCACGAAGATCTGCCTCGGCACGTTCTGCAATGGCAATAAACTCATCACTACGATGGCTCATCTCCATCACAGACAAACCACGCCCCTGATAGTCAAGCAATTCGTTACGCGCTCGCTCTAAAACGGCGGTTGGCAGGGCCGCAGGCCCTGCACAAAAGTTATAATGACGTGTCATCGCTTCCCGGTTCCTGTGCGCCATTGTCTACGTCTGCTGGCTCGCCTGCCTCTAAAACATCGGACTCTTCGGGCTCATCAACGCGTACGGTTTTCACCAGCTTCTCTTCTTTACCCAAGCGAATCAGCATCACACCCTGAGTATTACGCGAAGTCGTTGACACCTCTTCCACGCGAGTACGCACCAGCGTGCCGCGATCGGTAATCAGCATCATTTCGTCGCTGTCATACACCTGCATAGCGGCAACCAATGAGCCGTTACGCTCGCTGGTCTGCATCGCAATGACGCCCTGGCCGCCACGGCCGCGCAGCGGAAACTCCTCCAGTCGGGTGCGCTTGCCGTAGCCATTCTCACTGGCCGTCAGAATATAAATCTGGCCTTCGCCCTGGGCTTGCTCCACCGCCTCTGCCTGCGCAGCTACCTCGGCATCGGCTTCGGCATCAATCTGCTGGCTCTTCGGAATAATCAGACTGATAACTTCCGCATCGCCTGCCAAGCGCATACCACGTACGCCGCGAGCGGTACGGCCCATAGCGCGCACATTGCCCTCTTCAAAGCGAATCGCTTTGCCATTCGAGGAGAGCAGCATGACGTGGTCGCTGCCCGATGTAATCGCAGCACCGACCAAGCGGTCACCCTCTTCCAGGTCAATCGCAATCAGGCCAACGCTACGCGGGCGAGAGAACTGCTCAAGGCTGGTACGTTTGACCGTACCATTTGCGGTGGCGAAGAAAATGTAGTGCTCGGGGTCATAATCCCGGACCGGGAGAATGGCATTCACCGATTCGCCCTCTTCCAGCGGCAGCATGTTCACCAAAGGCTTGCCACGAGAGCCGCGGCTTGCATTGGGCATTTCGTACACTTTCAGCCAATACACCTTGCCACGGTTAGAGAAGAGCAGCACGGTGTCGTGGGTCGAGGCAACCAGCAGATGCTCGATGACGTCCTCGTCCTTCATGGCCGTGGCGGACTTGCCGCGACCACCCCGACGCTGAGCCTGATAATCAGACAGCGGCTGAGTCTTCGCGTAACCAGAGCGGGACACGGTAACCACCATATCCTCTTCCGCGATTAGGTCTTCAATGGAAAGATCCAGGTGGCTGGCTTGGATTTCCGTGCGGCGGTCATCGCCGAACTGGTCGCGCACCGCGTGCAGCTCTTCACGGATGACTTCCATCAGGCGGTCAGCGGAAGCCAAAATTTCGGTAAACTCGGCGATCTTCTCAAGAATCGAGAGGTACTCATCCAGCAGCTTCTCGGTTTCAAGCCCAGTAAGGCGGTGCAGGCGCAATTCAAGAATGGCCTGAGCCTGAGCGGGGGAAAGCCGATATTCGGTGGCAGAGGGGTTCAGTCCAAATCCTTCATCCAGATCCTCCGGCTTGCAAGAGGTCGCCCCAGCACGTTCCAACATCGCGGTTACCTGACCAGGCTTCCACACTTTCGCCAGCAGCTTTTCACGCGCTTCAGCGGCGTTAGGCGAGGCTTTAATCAGTTCAATGACTTCATCTATGTTCGAAATCGCGACGGCCAAACCTTCAAGCAGATGGCCACGCTCACGCGCTTTCTTGAGTTCATATAGCGTGCGCCGCGTCACCACTTCACGGCGGTGACGAATAAACGCTTCGAGCATCTCTTTGAGGTTCAACGTGCGGGGCTGGCCGTTCTCCAGCGCCACCATGTTGATGCCGAACACGTTCTGCAGCTGCGTCTGGGCGAACAGGTTATTGACAACCACTTCGCCGGACTCACCGCGCTTGATCTCAATCACCACGCGCAGGCCATCTTTATCCGACTCATCGCGCAGCTCAGCAATGCCTTCGATTTTCTTCTCTTTAACCAGCTCGGCAATCTTCTCGATCAACCGCGCCTTGTTCACCTGATAAGGCAGCTCAGTGATGATAATGTGATCGCGGCCGGTTTTATCGTCGTGCTCGATGGTGTGGCACGCGCGCACGTAAATACGTCCACGGCCAGTGCGGTAAGCATCGAGAATGCCCGCACGCCCGTTGATGATCCCCCCGGTGGGAAAATCAGGACCGGGGATGTATTGCATCAGATCATCCACCGAGAGCGTGTAGTCGTCGATGAGCGCCAAGCAACCGTCGATCACTTCCCGCATGTTGTGCGGCGGGATGTTCGTCGCCATGCCCACCGCGATGCCCGACGACCCGTTGACCAACAGGTTGGGAACTTTCGTAGGCAGCACGTCTGGGATTCGTTCGGTGCCGTCGTAGTTATCGACCCAATCGACCGTGTCTTTTTCGAGATCCGCCAGCAGCTCGTGGGCCAAGCGCGCCATGCGCACCTCGGTGTAACGCATGGCCGCCGCGTTGTCACCGTCGATGGAGCCAAAGTTACCTTGACCATCGACCAGCACATGACGCATAGAGAAGTGCTGCGCCATGCGTACGATGGTGTCATACACCGCACTATCTCCGTGCGGGTGGTATTTACCGATGACATCGCCGACGACACGCGCCGACTTCTTGTACGGTTTATTCCAGTCATTACCCAGTTCATGCATGGCAAACAGCACACGCCGGTGAACGGGCTTCAGGCCGTCGCGCACATCAGGTAGCGCGCGGCCGATAATGACACTCATCGCATAGTCGAGGTACGACTGTTTGAGCTCGTCTTCAATATTGACGGGCAAGATTTCTCTGGCGATGTCACCCATGAAAGTCAGATCCTTTGCACTGCATTGGCACTGCGAGAGTTGAAAGCGCTTGAAAATGCCGCCTTTCATCGTACGAGACTGAGTACATGAAGGCGGCGCGCAGATACCGTGACATCATACCACTGCATGCGCATCAAGGGCAGTCGGTGACACCGCCATTGCCATTTAGGCCGTAAACGCCTCTTTGGGCACGATCAGTCCCCGCAGCACGTCGCGCACCTCACCTTCGATGGCGGCGGCTTTATTGGCCTTCACATCCAGCAGCACGAAGGTGAGGTCGGCCTGGGCGATCAAAGTGCCGTCAGATCGAATGATGCGGTGATGGCAGAGCGCACTTCGCTCACCAACGTCGACGATGCCCGTTAATACCTGCAAATCGTCCCCCTGGACGGCCGCCGCGCGATAGTCGATGTTTAAATTAACCACCACGAATGCCCGCCCAGCGCTGTGAAGCTGCTGGATAAGCCGAGGGTGCTCATCGAAGAATGCCCAACGCCCCTCCTCCATAAACTCCAGATAACGCGCGTTGTTGACATGACCATAGCCATCTAGGTGGTAACCACGGACCCGCATACTGACGTGGGAAATTGACTCAGACATAGCATCCTCTTGTTCACTGCTTATGGAAATGGGGCAAGGAATCATTAATACCCTGCAAATCAAACACAAGTTTTAAACTCGTGCAACAGCAGGTCGCTGCACCAAGGTGCTGGTAGGAAAGGCCGCGTTTCGACATAATGTGCCACCTTTTTCATAGGATCGGTGACATGTGGTTTAAGCACCTGCATTTATATCGCCTACACGGCGCTCCCGAGCTAGATAGCCAAACTCTGGCCAACGCATTGGATGAGCATGCGGCCAAGCCGCTAGGCAATGCGGATGCTCGCCGCTTAGGCTGGACAGCGCCTGCGGGGCGGCTAGGTGGCGACCAGCGTCTGCATGAAATTCAGGGGCACCGCTTACTCTCTGCCCTACGCCAAGAGCGCCTGCTTCCCGCGTCGGTTGTCAAAGAAGAAGTCGACGAAAAAGTCGCCGATATCGAGGCCAGTGAGGGACGCAAAGTCACGCGCAAGGAAAAGAGCGCGCTGAAAGAGCAGGTCACCGAAGAACTCATGCCCCGCGCCTTTGTCCGCAGCCAGAAAATTGACTTATGGTGGGACACTAAGCGCCAGCTCATTGGCGTTAATGCTAGTTCGCGCACCCGAGCAGAAGATGTATTGGACCTGCTGCGTGAGACACTCGGCAGCTTAAAAGCTACGCCATTGAGCAGCCAAACACTGCCGATACGCGCCATGACTACTTGGTTAGGCGACCCATCTAGCCGCCCAAGCGACCTACAGCTCGGCGACCAAGTGGAACTCAAGGCAAAAGGCGACGATGGCGTGCTACGCGCACGGCAAGTTGACCTAGACAGCGATGAAATTCAGCAGCTACTTGAGAGCGGACGCCAGGCCAGCAAACTGGCGATCAGCTTGGAAGGCCGCCTAAGCTTTGTGCTGCATGACGATTTAGCGCTGAAGTCGCTGCGCTTTGGCGACGCACTGATTGAAGAAGCCGACCATGCCGACGACGGCGATGATGCGCTAGCCCGCCTGGAAACCGACTTTATTCTGATGGCCCAAGCGCTTTCTGACGATGTTACCCGCCTGCTGGAATGGCTTGGTGGCGAAACTCAGCGGGAACCGACGGCTCAGCAAGATACCTAACGCTCTATATTTTAAGCCGCAGCCACCCGATTATTTTTGCTTATATCCAACGGATCGCATGACTCATCACAATAACGCACCCAACACTGACACCACCAACGACCCATGGGCAGACATTCGCCCCTATATGGATCATGAGGTGGCCGATGTTCTTGAACGGCTCTCTCACGATAGTGAACTGCTTGACGCGCTTACCCGCTTTAGGCTGCCGCGCATGGCCAAATGGGCGCGGCCCGTAGCGCGCGCGCTGGCAGGCCACGCCATTCGCCGTGAAGTAAAGGGTGTTACCAGCGTTCGCGAATTTCAAATGCGCATTGCCAGCTATATGGAGCGCATGATCCGCACCACCACGGATGCCTTTGAGGTCTCGGGATTAGACAAACTCGACGACAACAGCGCTTATCTATTTATCGGCAATCATCGCGACATCTCGCTGGACCCCGCCTTTGTTAATTACGCGCTTTACCAGGCAGGCCGAGATACGGTACGTATTGCGATTGGCGACAACTTGCTGAAAAAGCCCTATGTAACCGACCTGATGCGGCTAAACAAAAGCTTTATTGTGCCGCGGAGCGCACGCGGAAAGCGGGCCATGTTGGCCGCTTATCAGCAGCTGTCGTCTTACATTCGCCACTCGATTACCGAAGACAATCACTCTATCTGGATGGCCCAGCGCGAAGGTCGTGCTAAAAACGGCATTGACCGTACCGACCCCGCTATTATCAAAATGCTCACGATGGCAAAACGCCATGCAGAGCGAGATATGGTCTTCGGCGATGCCATTGCCGAGCTGAAGCTCGTTCCTGTATCGATTAGCTACGAGTACGATCCCTGCGACTTGCAAAAAGCCCAGGAACTGCATGATATCGCCACCCAGGGTAGCTACGCCAAGAGTGAGTTTGAAGACATCCGCTCAATTGTTTCTGGCATTACCGGCTCTAAAGGCCGCGTTCAGCTAAAATTTGGTACGCCAGTGGGTGCCGACATGGCGACACCTGATGAAGTAGCTGCTGAAATTGACCGCCAGGTGATTGGTGGTTATCGCCTATTTCCCAGCCACTATCTGGCGCTGGAAGCATTGGGCGAATCGCCGGAGCTAGTCGCGCGTAAATCCATTACCCGTCAAGATCGGGAGCGGTTTAAAGCACGGCTAGCAAGCGTTCCAGAAGCACTGCAACCCTATTGGTTAGGGCAGTATGCCAACCCGGTGAAACATAAGGCGGGACGACTCAGCATATAAATGCTTACATGCAGCGGCTTACTTAGTTAAGCGTAATGATCAACGCATGCTCGCAGCTCGAAAAAGTGCTATGGTCAAGGCATTCATTGGTCTCGCTTGGTAGCTTCATCAGGCGCGGTCTTAAGGAGATTCTCTATGTCCGCATCAGAAATTCAAAAAACACGTATTATCAACGAGCTACGCGGCTTTATTCGCAAGCTTCTACAAGACCCTAAAATTCTAGAGCAGTCGCTGGCTATTGCACGCCAGCAACTGATTGAAGGCAGTAGCCCCGCCGTGATGGCACGTATTGCCAATGAGATTTCAGACACCACCAGCGTGCATATTCCTGAAGACCCGGCAGAGCACTCGGAAGCAGACAAGCTATTTTTAGAACTGCTGCGTGAAGTAGTTCAAGAAGAGCAAGCGCTCTACTAGTCTGTCAGGCTGAGCCTCTGGCTATTTGTACGCATTACCATGACATTACCGGCGAAGCACCTCCCCTTCGCCGTCTTTATTTGTACTGCCTAACCGGAATTATCACTCACCATGTCCAATACTGCCCCGCGCAACATTCTGGTGACGAGCGCCCTTCCCTATGCCAATGGCGCTATTCACTTAGGCCACCTGCTTGAGTACATCCAAACGGATATCTGGGTACGCTTCCAAAAGAGCCGTGGCCAGCAGTGTTACTACGTTTGTGCTGACGATGCTCACGGCACCGCGATTATGCTGCGTGCCGAGCAGGAAGGCATTTCTCCTGAAGCACTGATTGAACGCGTTTCCCAAGACCACCAGGAAGATTTCGCCCGCTTTGGCGTGGGGTTCGATAACTACCACTCCACCCACTCGGATGAGAACCGCTACCTCAGCGAGCTGATCTACACCCGCCTACGCGATAAAGGCCATATTGCCACTCGCGATATCGAGCAGATGTTCGACCCGCAGAAAGGTCTGTTTCTAGCCGATCGCTTCATCAAAGGCACCTGCCCGAAGTGCCACGCGGTCGATCAGTACGGCGATAACTGCGAAAAGTGCGGCGCAACCTACACACCTGCGGACCTGATCAATCCAGTTTCCGCCATCTCCGGTGCCACGCCCGAAGTACGCAGCTCCACGCACTACTTCTTCAAACTGCCAGACTTCGCCGACTTCCTGCAGCAGTGGATCAATGATGGCCACGTACAGCCACAAATCCGCAATAAGCTAATGGAGTGGTTTGAGTCTGGCTTTAACGAGTGGGATATTTCCCGCGATGCGCCCTACTTTGGTTTTGAGATTCCCGATGCGCCCGGCAAATACTTCTATGTATGGCTAGACGCCCCCATCGGCTATCTGGCCAGCTTTAAAAACCTCTGCGAGCGCAAAGGTATTGATTTCGATCGCTTCTGGGAAAAAGACTCAGACGCGGAGGTCTACCACTTCATTGGTAAAGACATCGTCTATTTCCACGCGCTGTTCTGGCCTGCCATGCTCCACGGTGCTGATTTGCGCACCCCCACGGCGGTAAACTGCCACGGCTTTTTGACCGTCGATGGTGCGAAGATGTCAAAATCGCGCGGCACCTTCATCAAGGCTGCCACTTACGCTGAACATCTCAACCCCGAGTACCTGCGTTACTACTTTGCCGCCAAGCTCACCTCCAAGGTGGATGATCTTGACCTAAACCTTGAAGACTTCGCTGCCCGAGTGAATTCAGATCTCGTCGGTAAGGTCGTGAACATTGCCAGCCGCTGTGCCGGCTTTGTCAAAAAACTTGGGGGCGGCACCCTCTCTGAGCACTGTGCCGAACCGCAGATGGTTGCCCGCTTTATCGCTGCCGGTGACGATATTGCCGCCGACTTTGAAGCGCGTGAGTTTAGCCGCGCCATTCGCAAGATTATGGAATTGGCCGATGAAGCCAATGCCTATATCGCTGAAAAAGAGCCCTGGGCACTCGCCAAGCAGGGTGGTCGCGATCAAGAAGTACTGGAAATCTGCTCGGTGGGTATCAACCTATTCCGCCAGCTCATGGTGTATCTGGCACCGGTGGTGCCCACCATGGCAGAGCAAGCCCGTGAGTTTATAAATATTGACACTCTTGATTGGGAAAGCCGTGGTAATGTGCTGGTCAACCACCCGATCAATAAATTCAAACCGCTGATGACCCGAGTTGAGCGGGACAAAATTGATGCCATGATCGACGCATCAAAAGAGGATCTGGTAGAAGAGCAGAAGCTAAAAAACACCCCGAAAGGCCCGCTAGCAGACGAGCCCATCGCGGATGAAATTAGCTTTGATGAATTTGCCAAGGTTGACCTGCGCATTGCTCGGATTGCCAAAGCACAATATGTCGAAGGTGCTGACAAACTATTACAGCTTACCCTGGATTTGGGTGGCGAAACCCGCAACGTCTTCTCTGGCATTCGTTCTGCGTACTCTCCAGAGGCCCTGGAAGGCCGCCTGACGGTGATGGTCGCCAACTTGGCGCCCCGCAAGATGCGCTTTGGTGTATCCGAAGGCATGGTGCTTGCTTCAGCGAATAAAGAGGGTATTTATCTGCTCTCGCCGGATGCTGGCGCCGAGCCGGGTCAGCGTGTAACGTAACGCCGCCATTCACGGATGAAAGGGGCAAGGCAAACAGCCTGCCCCTTTTGTTTTTAGGCTACTTCCATTTAGACCCATGACTCACTGACGGAGCTTCCCAACCGGCGGTTATTCGATCAGCGCTTAACCTTAGCGGTGAGCCAAGCCAGTGCAGACAGTAAACTACTGGCCGTCATGATGCTGGATATCGATCACTTCAAACTCTACAACGACTATTATGACCATCAGAAAGGAGACGAGTGCTTACAGCAAGTGGCGACGGCGTTGCATGTCTCTCTACAAGTCCCCTCTAGCCAGCCACCCTATTTCTAAGCAAAATACGCCGTCATGAATGAACTCTTCGTTATTTTGGTCAGCACCGCGCTGGTCAACAATTTTGTATTGGTCCAATTTCTTGGGCTATGCCCGTTTATGGGTGTCTCGAACAAGCTTGAATCAGCGATGGGCATGTCGCTGGCTACCACGTTCGTGTTGACGCTAGCCTCTGCCGCTAGCTACGTGGTTTATCACGGCTTACTGGTGCCCTTTGATATTACCTATCTGCGTACCATTAGCTTTATCGTCGTGATTGCTGCCGTTGTGCAGTTCACTGAAATCATGGTGCGCCAGCTCAGTCCGTTACTGCATCAGGTGCTGGGTATTTTTCTGCCACTAATCACTACCAACTGTGCCGTCCTCGGCGTGGCGCTGCTGTCGCTAAACCGAGAGCTGAGCTTTTTCCATACCACGCTGTATGGCCTGGGCGCTGCGTTAGGCTTTTCGCTGGTGCTCGTACTGTTTGCCGCCATGCGCGAGCGCTTGGCCAGCGCAGATGTACCCAAGCCCTTTCGTGGGGCCGCTATCGCCATGATTACCGCCAGCCTCATGTCGTTGGCATTTCTTGGATTTTCCGGACTGGTACAGGGGTAACGGCCATGAGCGATTCCTTTTCATGGTGGGGCGTGCTTAGCGCCGTCGGCGTACTCACCGGCCTGGGCATCACCTTTGGCGCGCTACTCGGCATGGCGAGCGCGCGCTTTAAAGGTGAAGAGAACCCGCTGGTTGAGAAAATTGATGCGCTGCTGCCACAAACCCAATGTGGCCAGTGCGGCTATCCCGGCTGTCGTCCCTACGCTGAAGCGATCAATCAGGGCGACGCCATCAATAAGTGCCCTCCCGGCGGTGAGGCAACTATTCTCGCCCTAGCGGATATGCTCGGCCGTGATCCTGCCCCGCTAGATGGGGAAGCAGCCAGTGAAGATACCGTGGCGTATATCCGTGAAGCCGAGTGTATCGGCTGCACCAAGTGCATTCAGGCGTGCCCGGTAGATGCCATTATTGGCGCGGCCAAACAGATGCATACCGTGATCGAAGACGAGTGCACCGGCTGCGACCTCTGCGTGGCCCCCTGCCCGGTGGACTGCATCGACATGCTGCCCAGACGCAAACCGCTGACACAGTGGGAGCCCATCGTGAGCGACCGCCAGCCATTAAGGAGCGCGCATGCCGGCCTATGAATTCCCCGGTGGCATCTACCCACCCGAACGTAAAGAGCGCTCTAATCAAGCGCCGCTGCGCACCGTGCCGCTGCCAAAGGTGGTCATGCTACCGCTGTCGCAACATACCGGTAAAGCGGCACTGCCCTGCGTCAACGTGGGCGATGCGGTCAAAACAGGCACACTAGTCGCCCGCCGAGATGGCATGGTCTCAGCTAATGTGCACGCCAGTATCAGCGGCACCGTGATCGAGATAACTAACAGCGTGATCATCATTCAAGGCGATGGCGAAGATCGCTGGGCCACGCTACCGCCGCTGGATTGGCGAACCGCAGAGCGCGACACGCTGCTGGAACGGCTAGATGATAGCGGGCTTATTGGGCTAGGGGGGGCGGGCTTTCCGACCTATATCAAAGCTCAAGTCAACGAGCACCATGCCATTGATACGCTGGTGGTCAATGCCGCCGAGTGCGAGCCTTATATTACCGCCGATGACCTCACGCTTCGCCACTATGCGGCGGATGTGCTCGAGGGTGCTCAATTGCTGGCTCGCCTATGCGGAGCCGCACACATCATCGTCGGTGTCGAAGATAACAAGCCTGAGGCTATTCAGACCCTACAAGCCCTTCTTACGGTCATTGCTGACAGCGAACCGCTCGCGAGCGTGACGCTGAAGATAATCGAAACCCGCTACCCCAGCGGCGGAGAGCGCCAGTTGATTAAAAAGCTGCTGAACCGCGAGGTGCCTAGCGGTGGGCTACCGGCGGATATTGGCGTGCTATGCCACAACCCCGGCACGCTGCTCGCGGCGCTGCAAGCGGTACGCGACGGACTACCGCTGGTCGCAAGGGTCGTTACCCTAACGGGTGATGCCATTACCCAGCCCGGCAACTACTGGGTTCGTGTAGGCACCTCGGTAGACGCGCTGCTGGCGCAGGTTGGCGTGGACGACGAGCAGTTGCATCAAGTGGTGGTCGGCGGGCCGATGATGGGCACGCCGCTTACGTCATTAGACACTCCCGTCACCAAAACGACCAACTGCCTGATTGCCGCGACAAAAGAAGAGCTGCCGCCAGCACCCGCAGAAGCCCCCTGCATTCGCTGCGGCGCTTGTGAAAGTGTCTGCCCTGCTCAACTGCTTCCCCAGCAGTTGCACTGGTACGCCCGTGCCGAAAACGATGCCGCCCTTGAAGCCCATCATCTGTTCGACTGTATTGAGTGCGGTGCCTGCAGCTACGTTTGCCCCAGCGCGATCCCTTTGGTACAGGACTACCGCTCCTCCAAACAGCGCATCCGGTATAAACGCATCGAAACCGCCAAAGCGGAACACGCCAAGCACCGCTTTGAGTTCCGCCAAGCGCGGCTGGCCAGGGAAGAAGCGGAGAAGAAGGCGCGCCGTCAGGCACGGCTCGCCCAGCAGCAGTCCGCTTCCAGCGACGCTAAGGGCGCTCAAGCTGTTCCCGTGGCAGACCTTCGTAGCCTACGCATCGCTCAAACGGCCGCTAAAGCCGCCGTGCGAAAAGCGGAGAAAGTGTTGGCACGGGCCGCCGCTCAAGACCCGCAGCAGCGCCACGACGATTTGGAGACCCAGCTCGCCACTGCCCAAGAAAATCTAAAAGCGGCAGAGGCACGATTGGCCGAAGCCCGTGCCGCCAGTGAACAGAAGGAAGCGCCATGAGCATGATGCACGCCCCCCAGCTGGGAAAAGCACCATCAACAGCCCATGTGATGCGCTGGGTCATCGTCGCCACGCTTCCGGGCCTTGCGGTGATGACGCTCTATTTTGGGCTAGGGATACTCAGCAACGTACTGATCGCGGCGCTTTGGGCCGTCGCCGCTGAGGCGCTCGTTCTACGCCTGCGCCACCGCCCCATTTGGCCGACGCTCAACGACTCCAGCGCCCTGCTCACTGGCGTGTTGCTAGGCGCCTCGTTGCCGCCTGCGAGCCCCTGGTGGCTGATTGGCGTTGGGGTGATCGCCGCCGTCGTCGTCGCGAAGCAGCTCTATGGCGGCTTGGGCCACAATCCTTTCAACCCTGCGATGGTGGGCTATGCACTGCTGCTGGTGTCGTTTCCCACCCATATGACGCTCTGGGCATCGCCCCAATCGCTTTGGCCCGACTCCCTCTGGCCACAAATAATGGGAACACTAACCACGTCAGCGCTCGATGGCCTGAGCGGAGCCACTCCTTTAGATGCTTTCAAACACAAAGGTGAAGCGGTCATGGCCAGTGAGTTTTGGGCATCGTCGCCGCTCCCTGAAGGAACGTTGTCGGCTTGGCGTAATATCGCGCTGGCATGGCTGGCAGGGGGCATGGTGTTGATCGTCAAGCGACTGATAAGTTGGCATATTCCGGTCGCGATGCTGGGCAGTATAATGCTGCTCTCAGCGCTGTTTTATGCCAGCGACACCAGCCACTTTGGCTCACCGCTGTTTCATCTTGTCACTGGGGCAACGCTGTTTGGTGCCTTCTTTATTGCCACCGACCCGGTCTCAGCGGCCACCAGCCGTCGGGGGAAGCTGTTATACGGTGCGGGGATTGGCGTGCTGGTCATCCTGATTCGCAATTTAGGCGGCTACCCGGATGCCGTCGCCTTTGCCGTGCTGCTGATGAATCTCTGCGTGCCGCTGCTGGACATGGTCAGCGTGCCGCGCCCCGTCGGTCAAACTACCGCTCGGGCTGATGAAAGGAAGAGCGCGCCATGACCACTCAACACGCTATGCTGCGCGGTGCACTGGCCCTTGGCCTGTTTGCCCTGGTCACTGCCGGCAGCGTCGCCCTCACCCGCGCCGTGACCGCGGAGCGTATTGCCGAGCACCAGCTTGCTTATCAGCATCGTCAGTTGCAGGAGGTGCTGCCCGCTTCACTGGCCTCGGTGCCGCTTCAGGCCGTGCTGGAGAGCGCGTTTTCGCTACCCAACCCATTGCCGTTGGGGCACCGCACGCCTCAAGAGGGTTGGCGGGTACAGCAAGGTAGCGAAGCCGCCACCATTCTGCCGGTCGTAACACGCCAAGGGTATAACGGTGACATTCACTTGCTTGTCGCCATCAACCAAAGCGGGCAACTCACCGGGGTGCGTGTGACTCACCATCAAGAGACACCGGGGCTTGGCGATGATATCGAGAGGTCACGCAGCGCCTGGATCACGTCATTCAATGGCCTAAGCCTTGAGAGCCTGCCCCCAAGCGGCTGGGCCGTGAGCAAAGAGGGCGGCGAATTCGACAGCTTCACCGGTGCGACGATTACCCCACGGGCCGTCATTAACGCCGTTCATGAGGCGCTGCGCTACTATCAGCGCGAACTCGTTCAGCAGGAGCCCGCACCATGAGCCAGTGGACACAGCTTTCCCGAGAAGGGCTTTGGACCAATAACCCGGCGCTGGTGCAGCTACTGGGGCTTTGCCCGCTGCTGGCGGTCAGCGCCACGGTGGTGAATGCGCTAGGCTTAGCGTTGGCCACTCTGCTGGTCTTGGTAGGGGCCAGCACAACAATCTCGCTCATTCGCCACCAGGTGCCTAGCGCCGTGCGGCTCCCCGCGTTTGTGATGGTGATTGCCGCCTTTGTAACCTGCGCTGAGCTGCTCATGGCCGCGTTCGCTTACTCGCTCTATCAAATATTGGGGATTTTCATCCCGCTTATCGTGACTAACTGCGCCATTTTGGGCCGGGCGGATGCGTTTGCCTCCCGCCAGCCCGTGCTGCCCGCGGCAATCGATGGGCTGATGATGGGGCTGGGCTTTGGTGCGGTATTAGTGCTGATGGGCGCGATCCGCGAGCTGGTGGGCCAAGGGACGCTGTTTAGCGACATGGCGCTGCTGTTTGGGCCAGTTGCCGCTCACTGGCAGATCACCCTGGTGGCGGATTACCAGTTTCTCTTTTTCATCCTGCCCCCCGGCGCGTTCTTCGTTGCAGGGCTTTTGATCGCGCTGAAAAACGTGCTGGATCAACGGCGCGCCGCCCGCGCTCAGCCCGTCAACATCGCACCGCGAGCCGAGCGCCGTGTGCGGGTCACCGGCACTATTAAATAAGCACCATTCAATAACCAAGAGAACACGCTATGAATGCTCAAAAGCGTCATGAGATATTTGCGCGCTTCCAGGCGGAAAACCCACACCCCACCACCGAGCTCAACTGGAGCACGCCGTTTGAGCTGTTGGCAGCGGTCCTGCTCTCCGCCCAAGCAACGGATGTAGGCGTGAATAAAGCCACGGCCAAGCTTTATCCGGTCGCGAATACCCCTGAGGCGATCATTGAGCTGGGTATTGATGGCCTAAAGCAGCACATCAAAACCATTGGGCTCTTCAACACCAAGGCAGAGAATCTGATGAAAACCTGCCACCTGCTGGTCAACCAACATGGTGGCGAAGTGCCCAACACTCGCAAAGCGCTGGAAGCGCTGCCCGGCGTGGGGCGTAAAACGGCTAACGTGATTCTGAATACCGCCTTCGGCCAACCCACCATTGCGGTAGATACGCATATTTTTCGCGTGTCGAACCGCACCGGTATCGCCAAGGGTAAAGACGTCATCGAGGTCGAGCAGAAGCTGTTGCGCCACGTGCCCAGCGTGTTCAAACAAGATGCCCACCACTGGCTGATTTTACACGGGCGCTACACCTGCATTGCGCGAAAACCTCGTTGCGGCAGCTGCATCATTGAAGATCTGTGCGACTATAAAGAAAAGACCGAGCTTGCCTAACGGTACGCCCACGCCAGGATCACTCTATGCCGAGCAGGTCATTAGTTGCCCCTCCACCAGCAGCTGACGATACGTTTCTCGCCAGCGCGGCCACTGCCATGGCTGAGTATCCAACTGCGCGGGCTGGCTACCGGGGTCTAACAGCCACGCTTTCAAGCGCTGATAGAGCCCCTCTTGCGTACCATCGTAGCGATATTGGGCGGGATAAAGTTCAGGAAAGCAGAGCCTATCCGGTACCAGCGGCGTGGCGCCTCGCTGGGCAGCCTCCATGATCGCCAGCCCCTGAAACTCATGCCAAGTGGTTGATACCACAATACCTCCACCGTTGAGCAGCGCACGGTATTCCGCCTCCGGCTGCGGCCCCCAGCAGATAACATGCTCAGCCAGGCGCACCTGCGCCTCGGCAAATATCGGTGGCACGTCGCGAAACTGCTGGCCAAGCACCGCCAACTCAAAGGGCACCTGCTGCTCGCTTAGCTTGAACAGCACCGCGAAGAAGTCCTCCGGGTTTTTGTCATACTCCCAACGGTGATTCCAAATCAGCCGCTGCGGGTTTGAGTTACCAGCGGCGGCACAGTTAGCAGGCGCGATGGGCACGGGCACCACGCGAGCGCTTTGGCGTAGCCGTTCTAGCGGTTTAGCAGCGGGCAAGTTTTCCGGCATTTTCTTTAAAAAACGCCGCGCACCATCAAAAAAAGAGTCCCGGTTATAGGCCGTGTTGAACACCAGCACATCTGCCGCCAGTGCCGCATACAAGTTGACCATTTTGGCTTCTACCTGGGGCATCTGCTCGCTGGATTCGGGGTAGGCAAACTGATTTTCGTGAAAATAGACGATCTTTCTTGCTCGCCCCAGATGGGGAAACAGCCCCACTAAGGTGGCGATATCTACCATAGACGTTGCCAGCACTACATCGTAGGGCTGATTTAGCCGCTCGTACTCTTTTAACCACCAGCTCAACGGGTTGCCACGAATGCGCCAGGAGAAGTAGCGAGGAGGCAAGCTTAGCAGCGTCCAGGCTACCTCGTTCACTTCAGCCATTAAGCTGTTAGCCCAATAACGGTGGCTAACCGCTTCATAAGCCGATAACAATAAAACGCGCATCATCCTGCCTACCGGTGAAAGGTTCTCTTCATACACAGCATTCGGCCAAGGTCGTCTTGGCCGAATGCTGTACGCTACATACACTTAAACCATCGCAGCAGTCTCACTGCTCATCTAACGCCGCTGAGGAGACCGTAATGGCCAACGTATTAGTGGTCGATGATGAACTCAATATCCTACTCTCCCTTGAGTTCCTCATGTCCCATGCCGGGCTGACGGTAACGACAGCGCCCGACGGCGAAACCGCGCTGCAGAGAATTGCCGACTCATCCCCTGACCTACTGCTGCTAGACATCAGCTTGCCGGGCATCAGTGGCTTTGAAGTGCTGGAGCAGCTGCGCCGCTCTGAATCCGAACGGCATTTACCGGTGATTATGTTAACGGCTCATGGCCGTGAAGTAGAGCGGGAAAAAGGCTTTGCGCTGGGCGCAGATGACTACGTTACCAAGCCTTTCTCTACCCAGCAGCTTGTAGAGAAGGTCAAAGCCCTGTTAGCTGAGCGTGCACCATGACACGCCAGGGCCTTCCTAAGCGCCAACGCTTGGTCGGCGTGTGGCTGCTGCTAAGCGGCGTTAGCCTAGTAGGGGGAGCGCTCTTTGCCGCTTGGTTAGATAGCCAGCTGGCACTTTCCGGCGTGGCGCGTGCGGCTCTATGGCTAGGCAGTTTTTCAGGCGGCATCACGCTTTTTTTAATGGGCCTGCTGCTGGAGCGCATGCTTTTTACGCCCCTTCGCCATCTTCAAGCGCAGCTGGCGCGTTGGGTAGCCAATCCAGATGCCCCAGACGAACACACTGTAGAGGGCTGGTTAAAAGGGCTTGGCCCAGACCTTCGCCGCGTCAGTCACAGCTGGCGCGCCGACCGCTCACGACTCGCCACCGCCCATGCAGAAGGAGCGCGTAGCGCATCGCGTATACGCCAAGAGCTTGAAACGCTGCTACAGGTGCTTGAAACACCGCTGTTACTTTGCGACCGGCACCGGCGGGTAATGCTGTTTAATCAGGCTGCCGAAAACTTCTTTGCGGGTAATACCGGTCTGGGGCTTGGTAAACGCCTGGATGCCCTGCTGCCAACAGCTACCCTCGCCAACGCCATGGCACAACTGCCCGACGATGGCTCGCCTCGGGAAATGCTCGCTCCCAGTGACCAGCGCTGGCTAAAGGTTGTCATTCGCCGGGTCCCCGGCAGTGAACGCGAAACGCTGGTAACCTGTAGCGATGCGACCACCACCTGGAATAATGAAATGGGCGTGCGGGCCGAACTTAATCATCTATTGCCGCCACTTCGCCAGCACTCCGCCAGCTTAAGCAGCGCCGCTGATGCGCTACGTCAAATCCCCCCCTCAGAAACGTCGCTTGAGCTACGAGCACGTTTAGAGCAAGTAGTGCACGATGAGAGCCAAGCATTAAACAAGCACGTCGCGGAGATTGGCTCGCTGCTGGACGATCTTCAGTACCACGGCGAACGCTTAAGACCCATTTGGTCCAACGATTTTTGGCAATCGCTGGATGAGCGCCTTGACCCGGCCCACCGCTTAATCACCCCTATCGGCGTGCCCGCTTGGTTTAAAGGCGATGCGCCAGCACTCATTGAACTGTTTGACTCGTTGGTAGACCACCTACGCTGCCACTTGCCCAGCAGCGGTTTTGAAGGTGAGGTAACGCTCAACCCAAAACGCGCTTACGTTGACTTGATTTGGCAAGGCTCACCCGTTCCCGAAGGCGAGCTCACCATTTGGCGCGAGCACCCGCTGACCACGCTACCGCTTAGCCCCTCAGTCGCGGATATTCTGCGCCAGCACGCCACCGATATCTGGAGTGTTGCCGATGCGGATAAACGCCACGCACGACTGAGACTGCCGCTACCAACGATTGCACAAGCCCAAGCGCCTCGGGAGCTCGCCCCTCCGCGGCCGGAATTCCATGACTTTGGCATCGCACAGCTGCCTGCGCCTGACGAGGCTCTGGCTAGCAGAGCTCTACGCTGCCTGGATATCGTGGCGTTTGATACGGAGACTACTGGCCTTGAGCTGCGCCGAGGAGACACGGTGATTAGCCTGGGCGCCTGCCGGATCGTCAATGGTCGTTTACTGGCGAATGATGCGTTTGATCATTTCGTGGACCCGAAGCGCGCCATTCCTGCTGCCAGTACGGTGATTCACGGCATTACCGATGCGGATGTCGCAGGCGCTGCCCCTCTTGAAACGGTGCTTGGCCTGTTTCGAGACTACATTGGCGAGGCCGTACTGCTCGCCCATAATGCGGCTTTCGATATGCTGGCCATTAGCAACCGTGGCGTTGACTTTACGATGCCTGTTTTAGACACACTGCTGATTTCAAAAGCGCTCGATGAAGCATTGGATGGTCACGATTTAGACACCCTTGCCAAGCGCTATGACCTCCACTTTCCACCGGGCACTCGCCACACGGCGTTAGGTGATGCCCGCGTTACCGCAGAGCTATGGCTAGCACTGCTGCCACGGCTCGAGGCCCGGGGCATTGATACGCTGGAAGAGCTGCTTGTCCTGCAGGCAAATGCCTTTGATAAAGAGGATGCCAGCGCACCATGAACCCCTTCAGCGCTCCTTCCCGCAGGCGTGAACGGCTCATCGCGCTGGCCCTGCTAGCACTATTTATGTTTTGCCCGCCGATGCTGCTTATTGTTGATCGTTTACCGGGCCTGCTAGGTTGGCTACCGCTCTACCTATTTGTCGTTTGGGGAGCGCTCATTGGATTCACCGCTTGGCTGGTTGAGCCCCCCAAGGAACCATGACCATGCGCGGCGATTGGGTAGTGATTGGTACCGCCTTTTGCTATTTGGCCCTGCTCTTTATGGTCGCCGCCTGGGGAGACCGGCGCGCCGAACAGGGCCGCTCGCTGATTGGCTCGCCGACGGTCTATGCCCTCTCTATCGCGGTTTACTGTACTGCCTGGACGTTTTACGGCAGCGTTGGCCGCGCAGCACAGTATGGCCCTAGCTTCCTACTGATTTACCTGGGGCCGACACTGGCGATGCTGTTAGCCCCTTTTACACTACGCAAAATGGTGCGCATTGCCGCACAGCAGCGCATTACCTCGATTGCCGACTTTATCAGCGCCCGCTACGGCAAAAGCTCCCGTTTAGGGGCACTCGTGGCCATCATGGCGCTCATCACCATCACCCCTTATATCGCGCTTCAGCTAAAAGCTATCACGGTGAGTCATGCGGTGCTGATGAACTACCCACTGGGTGCCGATATCACGCTAGAGAACGAACGCTTCTGGATGGACCGCTCTTTTTGGATAGCGATGGTGCTGGCGGTGTTTATTATTCTTTTTGGCACCCGTCACTTAGATGCCAGCGAGCGCCACGAAGGGATGGTGGCTGCCATTGCCGTAGAGTCCCTGGTGAAACTGATCGCCTTTCTGGCAGTAGGCGTATTTGTCACGTTCATCATGTTTGCAGGGCCAGGCGCCCTCTTGGCCGAAGTCGCTGCTACACCAGCATTAATCAATAGCATGCGCCTAGAAAACGTACCTGGCGGCGCAACGGGCTGGGTGGGTATGCTGCTACTGGCATTTCTGGCCTTCTTTACACTACCCCGGCAGTTCCAGGTTCTCGTGGTGGAGAATGTTGACGAGCAGCACCTCCATCGCGCCAGCTGGCTATTCCCGCTCTATTTGCTGTTGATTAACCTGTTTGTCATCCCGATTGCCTTAGCCGGGCTGCTACTTGGCGAGGGCGATCCCGATAGCTTCGTGCTCACGCTGCCCCTCTCTGCGGGGCTAGAAGGTTTGCCGCTGTTAGTCTTTATCGGTGGTCTTTCAGCCGCCACCGGCATGGTTATTGTTGAGACGATTGCCCTCTCTACCATGGTCAGCAATCAGCTCATTATGCCTCTGCTGTTGAAAGTAAAGCACCTTTATATTGAGCGCCATGGCCGGCTTGCCGACTGGCTACTCAACATTCGGCGCATCGCCATTTTACTGATTCTACTCATGGGCTATCTCTACCATGCGCTGATCGGCGATAGCTACAGCCTGGTAACCATCGGGCTGGTCTCTTTTGCGGGAGTGGCCCAGTTTGCCCCTGCACTGCTCATCGGGCTTTACTGGCGCGGGGCAACGCGCCAGGGGGCAACGTTAGGGCTGCTCGCTGGATTTTTTATCTGGTTCTATACGCTGCTGCTGCCGGGGTTTGCACAGTCGGGCTGGCTGAAAGAGACGTTAATTACCCAGGGCCCTTGGGAAATCAGTTGGCTATCACCTTACGCGCTGCTGGGGCTAAGCGGATGGGATATTTATACGCATTCACTGTTTTGGAGCATGCTAGTTAATGTTAGTTTGCTGATTGGCGTATCATTATTCACTCGTCCTACACCACTAGAGCAGACTCAGGCCGCACTATTTACCGAGGCAATGCACCCCAATCTGCAAACCACTTCACTCTGGCAAGGTGAAACCACCGAAGGCGCACTCCATGCACTGTTAATTCGGTATTTGGGAAGTATGGCAACTCAGCGTGTCTTTGCATCCCAAACGGCACAACCTGATACCGAGACCGATGCTTATCAGCGGCCAGCGTCTAAGGCACTAATCACTCGTGCTGAACAGGCATTGGCTGGCTCCCTGGGTAGCGCATCCGCCAGCGTATTAATCAACTCGGTCTTACGTGGTGAAGCAGTAGATGTAGAGTCAGTGCTCACTATTTTAGACACCACCTCCCAGGCCTTAGAGTACAACCGCCAATTAGAGCAAAAGTCCCAGGAACTAGCTCGTGTCGGTGAAGAGCTACGCAGCGCTAACGAACGGCTACGTGAGCTTGATCGCATGAAAGATGAGTTTGTCGCTATGATCAGTCATGAACTTCGCACGCCACTAACATCTATACGATCATTTGCAGAAATTTTACGCGATACACCCGATATCGCGGCCGATAAACGACAACAATTTCTCAGCATTATGGTACTGGAAAGCCAGCGCCTTTCCCGACTTATTGAGGAGATCTTGGATTTAGCGCGACTTGAAAGCGGCCGATTAACCATGAAACCAGTGGCGGTTGACTTAACCAAGCTAGCCAAACAGAGCAGCGATGCCATTTTCCGCTTACATGACGAACAGAGTGTCGAATTTGAGTTCTTTGCGGAAGCGTCACCTGCCATAGTCACTGCCGACCCGGACCGTCTTGAACAGGTGATTATTAATTTACTGGAGAATGCACGGAAATTTGCTGCTCCCCGGCACCCAAACATTAAGTTATCGGTTTATCCGGTTGATAATACCTTTCAACTAAGCGTCGAGGATAACGGCCCAGGCATTCCCCCGTCAGAGCGTGAAAACGTCTTTGAAAAGTTTTATCAACTCCAGCTGAGAGAGCACACTACGGAAAAAGGCCGACCCAAAGGCAGCGGTTTAGGCTTGCCCATTAGCCGCGCTATAATTCACCACCTGGGTGGCAAACTATGGGCTACCGAATCCCCATTAGGTGGCACCAAAATGGTATTGGAACTTCCGAAAGCCTCTTTTATGTAAACAATGAGGCGCGCGCCCTAATGGACGCCCATAATTAGCTAGCCGTGCTGCTATCGCGGCGGGGGTCGGGCTCGAACATGGCATCCCCCACTTCATCGATATAGCGCTGCGCTTTAGACACCATTAGCGCATCACAAGCCTCACGACCCGGCACCATATCAGAACGCTCAAACCGGTGCTCTTGCGCGCCACCTTGGCTATCGGGTTTGCGTATCCAGCCGCTCACGCGGTACTGGCCGCTTTGGTTATCAGGCTGGGAGATAATTAAATACTCTTTATACTCCACCGATTCAGCCGCTTTGGTGCCAACACTCGCGTCACTACTGCCTTGCGATCCAAATAAGCCTGAAAGCAACTTCTTAAACATAACGGCTCCTGTTACGCAGTGGCCAGCCCTGAGGCTGGCCACGAACGTTAGCTTTGCTGGCGACCTTTGCCAGCCGCAATGCGCAGGCGCAGCGCGTTCAGCTTGATGAAGCCTTCGGCATCTTTCTGATTGTAGGCACCGGCATCGTCTTCGAACGTGGCAATGGACTCGTCGAACAGCGACTGCTCGGATTTGCGGCCCACCACCGTGGCATTGCCCTTGTAGAGCTTCATGCGCACGACGCCTGAAACGTTTTTCTGCGTTTCGTCAATAGCAGCTTGCAGCATGCGGCGCTCAGGGCTCCACCAATAGCCGTTGTAGATCACTTCGGCATACTTGGGCATCAGCTGATCTTTCAGGTGAGCCTCTTCACGGTCTAACGTCAGTGACTCGATCGCGCGGTGAGCGCGCAGCATGATCGTGCCTCCTGGCGTTTCATAGCAGCCACGCGACTTCATGCCCACATAGCGGTTCTCAACGATATCCAGGCGGCCAATGCCGTTATCGCCACCCAGCTTGTTGAGCTTCTCCAGCACTTCATGTGCCTTCAGCGCTTCGCCGTCAATCGCAACGATGTCGCCTTTCTCGTACGTCAGCTCAACGTAAGTCGGCTGCTCTGGCGCGGCTTCAGGAGAAACGCTCCAACGCCACATGTCTTCTTCGGCTTCGGCCCAAGGATCTTCCAGAATGCCGCCTTCGTAGGAGATGTGCAGCAGGTTAGCATCCATGGAGTAGGGAGATTTCTTCTTCTTGTTAGAGAAATCCACCGGAATATTGTGCTCTTCACAGTAAGCCATCAGCTTTTCGCGTGAAGTGAGATCCCACTCGCGCCATGGCGCGATGACTTTAACGCCTGGCTTCAGCGCGTAGCCGCCCAGCTCAAAACGCACCTGGTCGTTACCTTTACCCGTCGCACCGTGAGAAATAGCGTCTGCACCGGTTTCGTTAGCAATTTCGATCAAGCGCTTGGCAATCAGCGGACGAGCAATAGAGGTGCCCAGCAGGTACTCACCTTCATAAATAGTGTTCGCACGGAACATCGGGAAGACGTAGTCACGCACGAACTCTTCGCGCAGGTCTTCGATGTAAATCTCTTTTACGCCTAGCGCTTGCGCTTTGGCACGAGCAGGCTCGACTTCTTCACCTTGACCGATGTCGGCAGTAAAGGTCACTACCTCGCAGTTGTAGGTCTCTTGCAACCACTTAACGATTACGGATGTGTCCAGGCCGCCTGAATATGCCAGCACAACCTTTTTGACATCGGACATTCTTTGCTCCTTGTAAAAAGCAGTTCACTAGAAAGGGTAGCGCCCTTAAGCCAGCGCTACCTGTTTATTCAAACCGTCAGTATAGCGTTCTCAATGCTCAGCGAATACCGTCAACGACGCCTTAGGGGTAAAGCTGCTAGAATCACCCAACCATAGCGGCAAACACTCGCCGCTGATTCTGACCGACTACTCGCTTTACTAAGGAGAGCTGCATGAGCGAGGCAATTGCCCGCGAATTGATGGCCCAGCGTTTTCGCAGTTATTTACCGGTTGTCATTGATTTGGAGACGGGTGGGTTTAATGCCCAAACGGACGCCGTATTGGAAATTGCAGCTGTCACCCTCACCATGGACCCGGACGGTAATTTACTGCCTGACGCGACCTATGCGTACCACATCCACCCCTTTGAGGGGGCCAACGTGGAGCAGTCGGCATTAGACTTCACAGGGATCAATCTGGATGACCCGCTGCGTCGCCAAGTGGCACTCAGTGAGTCTGAGGCACTGGGTGAGATCTTTCGGCCCATTCGCAAATCGTTGAAAGCCCACGGCTGCTCACGAGCGATTCTCGTCGGCCACAATGCCGCCTTCGACCACGGCTTTCTGAATGCCGCGGCCAACCGCTGCAACATCAAACGCAATCCGTTTCACCCCTTCTCAAGCTTTGATACGGCGACGCTCGCAGGGTTTGTGTATGGTCAAACTGTGCTGGCCAGAGCGTGCCGTGCGGCAGGCATTGAGTTTGATAACAAAGCAGCCCACTCCGCGCGTTACGATACCGAGCGCACGGCTGAGCTGTTTTGCGCAATGGTTAACCGCTATAAAGATTTGGGCGGCTGGCGACTAGCCCAGCGTGAACAAGCGCTGGACGGTAGCGATGAGTAATCCGCACAGGCAGCTAAAAATCCCCGCAGCGGCGGGTTTGAAACAGCATGTAATGCAGCAGAAATAGCTTTACGCTAAACTTTGCGTCAATTAAGAGCGCTTGGTTCACAGGGCGACTTTCAGTGCGCCTGTGAAGCATCGGCAAGCAAGGGAGCGAACGCTTGCCGTCAATGACGATGAAACCACCCGTTTTCAGGAGATGAGACGTTTCCATGGCCCAGCATAATGCCTTTTACGCCCAGTCCGGTGGCGTTACCGCCGTCATAAATGCCAGCGCCTGCGGCGTTATCGAAGCTTGCCGGCAAGCCCCCGACCAAATCGGCAAGGTGTATGCCGGCCATAACGGCATTATTGGTGCGCTGACGGAAGACCTTATCGATGTCACCCAAGAGAGTGATGATGCCATTGCGGCACTTCGTCATACGCCTGGCGGTGCGTTCGGTTCGTGCCGCTACAAGTTGAAGGATATTGATACCCACCGCGCCCAGTACGAGCGCCTGATCGAAGTCTTCAAAGCGCACGATATCCGCTATTTTTTCTACAACGGTGGCGGTGACAGCGCCGACACCTGCCTAAAGGTCTCACAGCTTTCAGAAAAGCTTGGTTACCCGCTGACCGCGATTCATGTTCCTAAAACCGTCGACAATGACCTGCCCATTACCGACAACAGCCCCGGTTTTGGCAGCGTCGCAAAGTACATTGCTACCTCAACCCGTGAAGCATCGCTGGATATCGCCTCCATGTGCGCCACCTCTACCAAGGTGTTTGTGCTTGAGGTGATGGGCCGCCATGCGGGCTGGATTGCCGCCGCAGGCGGACTGGCAGGCGAAGGTGAAGGCGAGCCGCCACACCTGATTATCTTTCCGGAAGTGTCCTTTAACCGTAAAGCGGTCATGGCACGAGTGGATGAGAGCGTTAAGAAGTACGGCTACTGCGTGATCGTCGTATCCGAAGGCGCGCGCTACGAAGACGGCACCTTCCTGGCAGATGCGGGTAACACCGATGCTTTCGGTCACCGCCAGCTAGGCGGCGTTGCGCCCACTCTGGCCGGTATGATCAAGCAAGACTTAGGCTACAAATACCACTGGGCCGTGGCCGACTACCTACAGCGTGCGGCTCGCCACTTAGCATCAAAAACCGACGTTGAGCAAGCATACGCAGTAGGCCGTGAAGCGGTGACGCTGGCACTGGCAGGCAAGAACTCCATGATGCCGGCGATCCGCCGTATTTCACAAACCCCCTACCAGTGGGATGTGATTTCTGCGCCGCTGTCGCAAATTGCCAACCAAGAGAAATTCATGCCTCGCGATTTCATCAGCGAGAACGGCTTTGGCATTACTCAAGCATGCCGAGACTACCTCTCGCCGCTGATCCAAGGCGAAGACTTCCCGCCGTTCGAGAATGGCCTGCCTAAAGTCGCCAAGCTCAAGCTGGCGAAAGTAGAGCAGAAGCTGCCTAAATTCACACTGTAACTTCTCGGCTGGCTGAAACGCTGGTTTAGAAAAAGGGGCGATGACCAGTCATCGCCCCTTCTTAATTGATTGTCCCGTCCTGAATAGAGTGGACTACTGGACGCATTCCTAACGCAGCAGCCAGGAAAGCACCAATAGCAAAAGCAAAATGCCCGCCACGCCTTGCCAAAAGCGCCGAGACTCCGTACGCGGCTCTTCTCGCTGAGGCATCCGTCCTAACGGGATACGTAGCGCGTGAAGAAACTCCGACATGCGCCTAAAGCGCAGCGGCCGCTGCGGGTCCAGCGCTCGGCGCAGTGCCTCATCCAACGCGGGGGTAATCTCCGGGTTGATGGTACGAGCGCTACGGTAGCTGAGCTCTTCTAAATCGGTATGACAGCGCAGCTTATTCGGCGTCAAGGTATAGGGCAGTTCTCCGGTTAACAGCCAATAAACCGTGGATGCCAGCGAGTACTGATCGCTGCGTCGCCCCACACTGTCGCCCAGGGCGTACTCTGGAGCCGTGTGTTCATTAAAGCCGATTTGGCGAAGCAGTTCGCCTGAGTGACGATGTCCATCCACTTCACGCATGTGGCAGGCGCTAAAATCCGCCAGCACTACCTTTCCATGCTGATCAATCAGCACGTTATCTGGCGTAACCTGCTGATGGATAATATCGCGGTGATGTAGTGCTTGAACCGCTTTGCCCAACTGATTGGCAATGTCCAAGCGCTGAACAAGGCTTGCTTGCGGGTGGCGCTCCGCCCACTGGCGCAAGGTCTCACCTTCCACGTTCTGCATGAGGTAGTAGAGATAGCGACGTGGGCGCGAGGGCTCCATGACTTTCACTACAAAGGGTGAATTCACCCGCTCTACCACCCACTGCTGCAGCAAAAAATGCTCTAAATAGGCGTTACGCAGCGAAAGTTCCGGGCTGGGCGCTTTCATCACCATCACGCGATCGCTATGCACATCACGGACTCGGTAAACGCGAGATTGGGCGTTTCGTGACAGCACGGCCTGAACCTCTAACCCATCAAGGCGCTCGCCAGGAGCTAATTCAGGGGGGATTGGCAGATCACCGTAGAGCATGCCAGGATGGTCGGTTTCTTCTTCGGGTAGCTCATCAATGCGCAATAGTTGGAAGCAGAACTGATCACCGCCGTAACCGCGCTCCTGAGCGCGCTGTTTTGCCTCACTGGCCAAACGCTCGCAGGCGGCATCCAAATCGCTGGCGTCTTGGCGAATAAGCCGCACGTAGTCCGACGGCATCAGCGTGCCGCGCACCGCCTGGGTAGTGAATACGAACAGGTCGCCCTGTTTAAGCGCTAGATGGGTGTAGTCGATGTCGACGCTGCCATCCATCCCCAAAGCGCGGGAGGGATAACGATAGCCGCCTACGTCGGTCACATGGTCACGAGTGAGCTGCTCAAACTCGGCACCACGTAAGCGAAATACCAGCGTATCGCCCATATGGAACAGATGCCCTTCGCGGCCCAAAAACACCATCGCGGAGAGTGAGGAAACAAAGCCACCCTCTTTAACATGCTGGCTCTGGCTGTAGCACCAACTATTAAGAGCACGCAGCACACGGGTAGCCGAGGTTTTGGTATCCCAGTGTTCAGGCGTCGAGTAGTAATCCGCAAGAAACCCGCGCACGCTCAAATCTCCCGCCTGCTTGGCCATGGTATTGCGGGAAATCGAGTCACTAATCACCGCACAGCCGCCCTTCACTTTTAACAGCGGTGCTTCCGGCAGGCGCACCGACATTGAGCTGCGGTGCTGCCGCCGCTCCGGGGCAACAAACGCTTGACCATAACTAATTAGCAACTGGGCGTGCGCCAACTCATCCTCCTAGGCTTACGGCTCACCATCGCAACTACCATTTCACTAACATCACAACCACACAGGGCTATCATACACGCTGGCACAGTGAAACGATGCCCACCAAACGTCGCGAACGGTACAAAAACCCTACTCATGGCGCGTGACTGCCTGGAAGTGCATCAAGCCGACTAATATGAGACATCCCCTTAAATCGCAATGAACTTCAACATCCACGCCGCTAAACACCTATGTCGCATTGGTAATCTATCGACCATGTTCGTATAATTCTTCACCATTAATGCAATGCATCAACTGCTTAGCTACTGCGCTCTGCAATAGGTAAGAAAAGCCAAGCCAAGGAACCAACGATGAACTTTGATAACATCCCCGCTGGAAAGGATCTGCCCAACGATATCTACGTGGCGATCGAAATTCCTGCTAACCACGCGCCGATTAAGTATGAAATCGACAAAGATATGGGTGCCCTCCTCGTTGACCGTTTCATGGCCACGCCCATGTTCTACCCGGCCAACTACGGCTTTATCCCGCATACGCTGGCCGACGATGGTGACCCGCTAGACGCGCTGGTAGTGACCCCTCATCCAGTAGCGCCTGGCAGCATCATTCGCGCGCGTCCGGTGGGCATTCTGAACATGACCGACGAAGCCGGCGAAGACGCCAAGCTGGTATGCGTGCCGCACCCGAAACTCTCAGCGCTGTATGATGACGTGCAGGAAGTGACTGACCTCCCCGAACTGCTGCGCCAGCAAATTGCTCACTTCTTCGAGAACTACAAAGACCTCGAAAAAGGCAAGTGGGTCAAAGTTGAGTCTTGGGAAGGCGTTGAAGCCGCTCGCAAGGCCATTGAAAAGTCGGCCGCAGCTTACAAAAAAGCGTAATTAGCGTCACGACACTGATTGCAAAGGCCGCCTTTAGAGAGGCGGCCTTTTGCGTTTACATTAACGGAGCATGAAGCACCGCGTCACGTCACCGCAGTAAATGCGCTAATCTCAACAGGTGCGCTATCCTGCCCCTTTGCACCCAACCTGTTACCAAAGCGTAAGGATACTCCGTGTTACTCATGCAACGTTTTAGCCTATTTTTTTTGTTGTGCTGGCTACCTTTATTGGCCCACGGGCAGTGGTTCTCTTCTAGCAATCAGAGCGACTTCCTGCCGGTAATGGAAGCCTTCCAGCCCAGCGCTTGGCACGATGGTGATACGCTCAGCATCGGGGTCGATATTGCCGATGAGTACTATTTGTACCGCCACCAGCTTGACGTCACGAGCCAGCAGGCATCGGTCGACTTAGAAGACCCCGTCATTCCACAGGGCTCATTCACCACCGATCAATTTATGGGGGATGTGTACGTTTTTCGCGATCAGCTCGTTTTTGATGTTCCGCTGAGCGCCCCTTATAGCGGGCCAATCAGTATCGAGCTGACCTTTCAGGGATGCGCCGATGCGGGGTTATGCTACCCACCTGAGCGCATCACCCTTGAAGCCGCAGAAACGTCACCGCCCAGCACGTTTGCCAACTGGCAGGATGAAAGCGAACAAAGCTCTCCAAATCAAACAAGCACGGGTGAACCTGCCCCAAGCAGCGCAGCGACTCAATCGGGCGAGAACGCTGGCTTCTCCGCCCCGCAAAGTGAAGATAGCAAATTCAGCGCGCTGATTAGTGATACCAGCCTACCGCTCGCCTTAGGGCTCTTTTTCCTCGCGGGTATTGGGCTCACCTTTACGCCCTGTGTGCTGCCGATGATTCCCATTCTGTCGTCCATCGTGGTTGGCCAGAACCCCACCAAGCCCCGCGCTTTTGTCCTGTCAGCCAGCTATGTACTCGGCATGGCCATTACCTATGCCTTGGTGGGCGTGCTAATGGGGCTATTTGGTGCGGGGCTCAACCTCCAGGCACATTTACAGTCCGCCCCCGTTTTAATTACTTTTGCCATTCTGTTTACCCTGTTCGCTTTGGCAATGTTTGGCGCCTTTGACCTTCGCATGTCACCGCGAATCGCCAGCAAAGTAGACTCTTGGCAAGCCCGCGCCCAGCGCAGTGGCCCACTGGGCTTGGCGGTGGCGGGTGCGCTGTCAGTGCTAGTGGTGTCTCCCTGCGTAACGGCTCCGCTAGCGGGCGCCTTAGTATTTATCTCTTCCACTGGGGACGCCATTATGGGTGGCGCAGTGCTGTTTGCGCTTGGACTTGGCATGGGGCTCCCTTTATTGCTCGTGGGCACCTTCGGCGCAACGCTGCTACCCCGCTCTGGCGGCTGGATGAATGGCGTTAAAATTGCTTTCGGGCTATTGTTATTAGGTATAGCGATTTGGATGATTGAGCGTTTAATTGCGCCATCAATCTCTCTTCTGCTGTGGGCGGCCCTAGCAATCGGCAGTGCCCTTACCCTTGGCGCACTGAATACATCGCCCTCTCACGGCTGGGCAAAAGCCCGGCAAACGGCGGGGTTAATGCTATTGGCCTGGGGGGTAGCACTCGTGTTGGGCGCCGCCCAAGGAGGCAGCAATCCATTACGACCGCTATCGGTGATCACTTCTAGTACAGGGGAAGCCGCTACCACTCCAATCTTTGAAGAAGTCGACAGTCTCAGCGCACTACAGTCTGAGCTGGAGCAAGCCTCTCAAGCGGGGCAGCCCGTGTTTGCCCACTTCACGGCAGAGTGGTGTATCTCCTGCAAACTGATGGAGCGAGAGGTCTATCCTGATCCTCAAGTCGCCGCTGCATTGAACGATTTTCAACTAATCGCGGTCGATGTGACAGAGACCAATGCACAAAGTCGCGAACTGCTCAATCATTTCAACCTTTTTGGCCCGCCCAGCCTGCTACTCTTTAGCCAGGGCAAGGAAGTGCGCGAAGCTCGCATTCAGGGCGAAGTGACTGCTCAAGACCTCGTTCAGCATCTCGACTCGTTCAAGCGCTGGCAGCAGGGATAAAAGATGAACTCATGGTCGGTTGCGACAGTGCAACCGGCTTTGAACACATTTTTAAGCTGCCGTGTCGCGATCGTCGTCAAACAGTTGTTTAAGTCGCAAATATCACACACATTACCGCGGCTACTGGACAGTGGGTGACTTTTTCGGCAAACTCCACAGCCATATTTGCTAAAAAACCCATCTTTTAGCACTGAGTCTGGGTTAACGTTCGCCATCGTGCTGCGTTCTCTTCATTTTTAAATTTGGTTTACTGCACTTAAAAGCGCCGCGCCTAGCAGGCATATCTCTCCTGTGACGACGTGTTACTTTGATCAACTTTTGGGGCTACACGAATGGATATTCGCAAAGTTAAAAAACTGATTGAGCTGCTGGAAGAGTCCAACATCAGTGAAATCGAAATTCAGGAAGGTGAAGAATCGGTTCGTATCAGCCGTCACCCCAACGGCACTGCGTGGCAGCCGCAACCGATGCCTCAGTACGCGCAGCCCGCGCCTGCTGCTCCTCAAGCGCCGGTGGCCACTACCCCCGCCGATGCCGAACCTCAAGGCGCTAGCTATCGCGGTGAAGCAGTTAACTCGCCGATGGTAGGCACCTTCTATCGCAGCCCGGCACCAGGTGCGAAAGCATTCGTTGAAGTAGGCGACACAGTGAAGCAAGGCGACACTGTGTGTATCGTTGAAGCGATGAAAATGATGAACCAGATTGAAGCCGACCGCGACGGCGTGGTTGAGGCCATCCTAGTGGAAGATGGCGAGCCGGTGGAATTTGATCAACCGATGATCGTCCTCGCTTAATCTTTCATATCAACACGGGTGGATTCTCCCATGCTGGACAAGGTACTTATCGCGAACCGCGGCGAGATAGCCCTTCGTATCTTACGCGCATGTAAAGAGCTAGGGATTAAAACTGTTGCGGTTCACTCCAAAGCAGACCGCGAACTGATGCACGTTCGTCTTGCCGATGAAGCCGTCTGCATTGGCCCTGCCTCTTCGGCGCAATCGTACTTAAACATCCCTGCGCTGATCAGCGCGGCTGAAGTGACTGACTCAAGCGCCATTCATCCCGGCTATGGCTTCCTATCTGAGAACGCCAACTTTGCCGAGCAGGTGGAGCGTTCGGGCTTCACCTTTATTGGCCCACGCGCTGAAACCATTCGCCTGATGGGCGATAAAGTCAGCGCGATTGAAGCCATGAAGGTCGCTGGCGTACCGACAGTACCCGGTTCCGACGGCCCACTAGGTGATGATGACGCCACTAACCTGGCCACTGCACGTCGCATTGGCTACCCAGTCATCATTAAGGCGGCTGCCGGTGGTGGTGGACGCGGCATGCGTGTTGTGCATACCGAAGGCCACCTACTCTCCGCCATTACCGTTACCCGCACCGAAGCCCATTCCGCTTTTGGCGATGGTACGGTTTATATGGAGAAGTTTCTCGAGAAGCCTCGCCATGTAGAAGTTCAGGTGCTGGCTGATGGCCAGGGCAATGCTATTCACCTGTATGACCGCGACTGCTCGCTACAGCGCCGCCACCAGAAAGTACTCGAAGAAGCACCGGCCCCCGGCATTGATCCGGAAGCCCGCGCGAAAGTGCTGGAAGCCTGCCGCCAAGCGTGTATCGAGATTAACTACCGCGGTGCGGGTACGTTCGAGTTCCTATACGAAGACGGTGAGTTCTTCTTCATCGAAATGAACACCCGCGTACAGGTAGAGCACCCGGTGACAGAAATGGTCACGGGCGTGGATATCGTTAAAGAGCAGCTGCGTATTGCTTCAGGCATGCCGCTCTCAATTCGCCAGGAAGATGTAAAGCTAAACGGTCACTCCTTTGAGTGCCGTATTAATGCCGAAGATTCGCGTACCTTTATGCCCTCTCCTGGCAAAGTCACACTGTACCACGCACCTGGTGGCTTAGGCGTTCGGATGGACTCTCACCTTTACACCGGCTATACCGTTCCGCCGCACTACGACTCTCTGATTGGTAAGCTAATCACCTGGGGTGCTGACCGCGAGATCGCTTTAACGCGCATGCGCAACGCGCTCGATGAGCTGCTGGTCGAAGGCATCAAGACCAATATCGACCTTCAGAAAGACCTGGTGCGGGATAGCTACTTCCGCCAGGGTGGTGTCAATATTCACTACCTGGAAAAGAAGCTAAGCAGCTAAGCCATAGGTTGCTACTACGCCTGCCGCTTGGCGGGTGTTTCTGCGGGGTGGCCATCGCCACCCCGCTGCTGTTTTGTCCTAGTTATATCGCAATTTCGCTTGTTCCTTTATCCTCTAAAACGCCGTGGAGACCCCCGATGCCCTGGCTGCAATTAAAAGCACACGTCGCCCCCGAACAAGCCGACCTCCTCGAAGAGCTGCTGCTCGAGGAGGGCGCGACGGCCATTGGCCTACAGGACGCCCACGACGATCCCGTCTTTGAGCCCGAGCGCGGCACAACCCCACTATGGCAAGACACCATTTTGACGGGCCTCTATGATGATCTCGACGGCATCAACGACATGATAAGCCGTATTGAAGCCGCCTGGGCTGAGCAAGTGCCCGGTGAGCCGTGCCCGACCATTGAATACGAGCTGCTGGCGGACCGTGACTGGGAGCGAGAGTGGATGGATGATTTCACCCCTCTTCGCATGGGTGAACGGTTATGGATTGTGCCTAGTTGGCATGAGCCGCCCGAAGCTGGCGCGGTCAATTTAATCCTTGATCCGGGCCTCGCGTTTGGTACAGGCACACATCCGACCACCGCGCTATGCCTTGAGTGGCTGGATAGTTTAGCCGTGCGTAATGAACTGCAGGGCAAAGCCGTACTGGATGTAGGCTGTGGGTCAGGCATCCTCGCCATTGCGGCGCTGAAGTTAGGCGCGACCCATGCAGACGGCACGGATATTGACCCACAAGCGCTACAAGCCAGCCGCGAAAACGCGGAGCGTAATGCTATTGGCGCGGCGCAGCTCGCGCTCTACTACCCAGAACAACTCAAAGGCGGCTCCTACCCCATCGTCACGGCCAATATTCTAGCGGGACCGCTGGTCGAGCTTTCTAGCATGATTGCTAGCCACGTAGCGCCCGGTGGTCACATTGCACTATCCGGCATACTGGCCAATCAAGCCTCAGACGTGCTGGAAGCCTACGAAGCCCAAGGGCTTTATATGGATGAACCCACCGTGCGCGAAGGCTGGGTGCGGTTGACAGGCCGCCGCCCCGCATAAAATCGGAATTGGCCTTCAATCCCTTGCCGAGTAGGCGTATCATACGCCCCCTTGAAACGTCCTACTCGTCGATTTCATGCCTACCAAAGTGCACCGCAATGACCTTGATGATTACTTCGCCACCTGCGATTGGGCCTTACCAACTGCCTAACCCGGTAATGCTGGCCCCCATGGCGGGCGTCACCGACCGCCCGTTTCGCCAGCTCTGCCGTCGGCTAGGGGCTGGCTGGGTGGTGGGTGAAATGGTCACCGCTGACCCTTCACTATGGCATACCCGTAAATCTCAGCTACGCATGGATCATCAAGGCGAGCCCGCCCCCCGGGTAGTGCAAATTGCCGGTGGCGATGCCGAGATGCTGGCCCAGGCCGCCCGACTTAATGCTGAGCTTGGCGCGCAAATCATCGACATCAACATGGGCTGCCCAGCGAAAAAGGTCTGCAACAAGGCGGCGGGCTCTGCCCTAATGCGCGATGAAGCGCTAGTTGCTGAGATTTTAGATGCCGTAGTGAGCTCAGTGGATATTCCCGTCACGCTCAAGATACGCACCGGCTGGTGCGCTGCGTCGAACAATGCACTGCGCATTGCCAAACTGGCAGAGTCTGCAGGCATTCAGGCTTTGGCTGTCCATGGCCGTCACCGGGAACAGCGCTATACTGGTGAGGCTGAATACGACACGATTGCTGAGATTAAGTCACACCTTGCTATCCCGGTGATTGCCAACGGCGATATCACGTCGCCCGAAAAGGCTGCCTATGTGTTGCGCTATACCGGCGCAGATGCCGTAATGATAGGCCGAGGCGCTCAGGGAAATCCGTGGATTTTTCAACAGATCACCCACTACTTAACTCATGGTGAACGGTTAGCACCACCCAGTTTGACAGAGCGCTGCCAGATACTACTTGAGCATCTGCAGGCACTGCATGCGTTCTATGGCGACACCATGGGCGTACGCATCGCACGCAAACATGTCGGCTGGTATCTCAATGACGACCAGCGCTTTTCAGACGCTGAACAGCGAGCACTCAAGCAGCAGTTTAATGCCCTTGCCTCGACTGAAGCGCAGTTTGACTGGATTAATAACGCCATGACCCACGACGCCGCTCAGCGTCTGCTAGCCAAAGGAAGCCATGCGGCATGACTGAACGCAACCTGCTCTCCAGCGAACGCTCCTCCCATCTCTCTGGCACGCTAGCAGACCCTTCCGACAGTGCCCAGCCACAGCCGCTAAGAGAAGCGGTTGAGATGGCAATGCGCCGCTACTTCGAACATCTCGATGGCAGCCAAACTACCGATTTGTATGCCATGGTGATGGCAGAGGTGGAAGCTCCTCTGTTGGCATGCGTGATGGAGCACACCGATGGCAACCAAACGCGCGCGGCGGATGTGCTTGGTTTAAACCGTGGCACGCTGCGCAAAAAGCTTAAGCTGTATGGATTAATTGAAAGTGACGCCCCTTAAAGGGGCGTTGTTGTTTTAAACTCCGACCTGCACACGACGAGCACCCTTATGGCCGATAGTACCGCTACCCCCGTTCGCCGCGCCCTGCTGAGCGTATCCGATAAAACTGGCATCGTAGAGTTTGCCCGCGGCCTCGCCGAACATGGCGTCGAGCTGCTATCCACTGGCGGCACCTTCCGCTTACTGCAAGAGAACAGTATTGCGGTTAAGGAAGTATCTGAGCACACCGGTTTTCCAGAGATTATGGATGGACGCGTTAAAACACTGCATCCAAAAATTCACGGCGGCATTTTGGCACGCCGCGGCCAGGACGACGCTGTCATGGCGGAGAATGACATCTCACCAATCGACATGGTGGTGGTGAATCTTTACCCCTTTGCCGCCACGGTCGCCAAGCCAGACTGCACGCTAGAAGACGCCATCGAGAATATCGATATCGGTGGCCCCACCATGGTACGTGCCTGCGCCAAAAACCACGCGTATACTACGATTGTGGTTAACGCCAGCGACTACGACCGGGTACTGGGCGAACTTAATGACCACTCTGGCCAAGTGAGCGCCGCCACCCGTTTTGATCTAGCCGTTAAAGCGTTTGAGCATACCGCTGGTTACGACGGCGCCATCGCCGACTATCTTGGCCGTCAGGTAGCCAGCGAAGACGCCACCTTTGCCCGCACCTTCAACCTGCAGCTGCATAAAAAGCAGGACATGCGTTACGGTGAAAACCCGCATCAGAAAGCGGCTTTCTATGTGGACCCCGCCGCCAGCGAGCCAAGCGTTGCTACGGCCAAAACGCTTCAAGGCAAACCGCTCTCTTTCAATAACGTGGCTGACACTGACGCGGCGTTTGAGTGCGTAAAAGCCTTTGAGAATACCGCCTGTGTCATCGTCAAGCACGCCAACCCTTGCGGCGTTGCCGTGGGCGCAACGGCTCTGGAAGCTTACGAGAAAGCTTTCGCGACCGACCCGACCAGCGCCTTTGGCGGCATTATCGCCTTCAATGTACCGCTGGATGCCAAGACTGCACGCGCGATTATTGACCGCCAGTTTGTCGAAGTCATTATCGCTCCAGGGGTCAGCGACGACGCAGCCGCCATTGTGGCCGAGAAGCAGAACGTGCGCCTACTGGACGTAAGCGCTCATTGGCCCGGTACGGCGCAGCCTGCATTTGACTTCAAACGCGTGAATGGCGGCCTGCTGGTGCAGGATCGTGATCAAGGCATGGTCACTGAAGATGAGCTTACCGTGGTAAGCGAACGCGCTCCGTCTGAAGAAGAAATCCGCGACCTTGCCTTTGCATGGCGAGTAGCAAAGTTCGTGAAATCCAATGCGATTGTTTACGCCAAAGCAGGCCAAACGATTGGCGTAGGCGCAGGCCAAATGAGCCGGGTTTACTCGGCTAAAATTGCCGGCATTAAAGCGGCAGATGAAGGGCTTTCCGTTCCTGGTTCAGTGATGGCTTCTGACGCCTTCTTCCCCTTCCGAGACGGCATCGATGCCGCCGCAGCAGCGGGCATTACGGCGGTTATCCAGCCTGGCGGCTCCATGCGCGACCAGGAAGTGATTGATGCCGCTAACGAAGCAGGCATTGCCATGGTATTTACCGGCATGCGCCACTTCCGCCACTAATCAGAGGATAGCCTCCTGCATTAACAAAAGCCCTCACTTGCTCCAAGTGAGGGCTTTTTCGGTCTAGGACGTATTACTTGCCAAGATCAATGCACAGGTATTTCGTTTCCAGATACTCTTCTAAGCCTTGATGGCCACCTTCACGGCCAAGACCCGACGCTTTCACCCCGCCAAAGGGTGCCGCCGCATTGGAAATAAGCCCGGTGTTAATGCCCACCATGCCATACTCCAACGCCTCCGCTACGCGCCACACGCGAGCCAAATCGCGAGAGTAGAAGTAAGAAGCCAAGCCATACTGGGTGTCGTTGGCCATCACAATGGCGGTCTCTTCGTCATCAAAGGGGAAAACGGCTGCCAGCGGGCCAAACGTCTCTTCGTGGGCCACTTTCATTGCATCGGTAGCAAAGCTGATCAGCGTTGGTGTGAAATAGTTGCCACCCAAGGGGTGCGGGTGTCCACCCAGAAGCAGCTCCGCACCGTTATCAATGGCATCTTGAACGTGCTCACTGACTTTCTTAACAGCATTCTCGTCAATGAGCGGGCCAATATTAATATTTGGCTCTGTTCCATTCCCCACCTTTAGCTCACTGTTCATTGCAACGGCAAGTTTTTCACAAAACGCGTTAATGACGCTGGATTGCACCAGAAAGCGGTTAGTACATACACAGGTTTGCCCGGCGTTACGGAATTTAGCCGCCATGGCACCTTCAACAGCCGCGTCTAAGTCCGCATCTTCAAAAACGATAAACGGCGCATTGCCCCCCAGTTCCAAAGAAATTTTCTGGATATGCTCAGCGGCCTGAGCCATCAGAGTGCGCCCCACCTCAGTCGAGCCCGTGAAGGTGATCTTACGGACTTTGGGAGATTCTGTAAGCGCTTTCGCGATGTCAGACGCACTGCCTGGCACCACATTGAAAACCCCACGGGGAATGCCAGCACGTTCGGCGAGTAACGCCAGCGCAGTGGCGGAAAAAGGCGTTTGACTGGCGGGCTTCACCACAATGGTACAGCCAGCAGCCAGTGCCGCCCCTGCTTTACGAGTAATCATCGCAGCGGGAAAATTCCACGGCGTAATCGCGCCAACAACGCCTACCGGCTGTTTCGTCACCACAATACGCTGATTAGCATTGGCGGCAGGAATGGTTTCACCATAAACACGGCGAGCTTCTTCAGCAAACCAGCGTAAGAAGCTCGCGGCGTAGGCAATTTCACCTTCTGCTTCTCTTACTGGCTTGCCCTGCTCATAGGTCATCAGCAGAGCAAGGTCATGCTTGTGTTCAAGCATTAGGTCATGCCACTTGAGCAATAAGTCTGCCCGTTCCTGAGCGGTTAACGCCCGCCATGACGGCAGCGCCGCATCGGCAGCACCAATGGCACGTTCGGTTTCCGCCTTACCTAGGCGTGGCATCTCACCAACCGACTCACCAGTGGCTGGGTTCAAAACGTTGATTTGCTCACCGCTGTCGGCGGCTACCCAACTGCCGTCAATATAGGCAAACGGGCAATACAGCTGTGTTTCTTTCAGCGCTTCCATGACAGACTCCTGACCAAATGACGGCCTTGCAGGCTCATTTACTTGTTCATGCTAAGACGAAACGAGGCATTTAACCAAGCCTTTGACATGAAACCTGCTGAGTTTCACTCAGGTCAGTTGATCAGCGTTAAAAATTCTTGGCGCGTTGCCTGGCTACTGCGAAAACCTCCCAACATAACCGATGAGGTCATACTGGAATTTTGCTTTTCCACACCGCGCATCATCATGCAGAGGTGGCGGGCCTCAATCACAACAGCCACCCCTCTTGCCTGAGTAACCTGCTGAACCGCCTCGGCGATTTCACGCGTTAAATTCTCTTGGATTTGCATTCGACGTGCATACATATCGACGATACGAGCAAATTTGGAAAGGCCCAGCACCCTGCCACTCGGCAGATAGGCGATATGGCATTTGCCGATAAAAGGCAGTAAATGGTGCTCACACATGGAGTAGAGCTCGATATCTTTGACCAGCACCATCTCATCGGTCTGTGACTCAAAAACGGCCCCATTCACTATTTCTTCTAATGATTGATGATAACCAGCATTTAAAAACTGCATGGCTTTAGCTGCGCGCTTTGGTGTATCTCGCAGCCCTTCACGGTCAGGGTTTTCACCGAGCGCGGAAATAATTTGACGGTAGTGTTGGGCGAGATCGTCGGTCATTGTAGGCCTCATCAAAACTGTGCTTATTCGCTATCACTTAATCGCCTTGCAGCAATGTTATCGCGCCAGCGAGCTTCCATTATCGGCAAGCCACTGAGTAGCTTACGGTCTCTTCCGTTTAGCTGCCTTACCTTGCGAGTGCTAGCTGAACCCTTTATCCTGTACAAAAAATATATATCAATCAATTTATGCACAATACTAACAGTAGATTAATCTATTTTAACGCACCTATGCAGGCTGTGGCAGAGTGACACGCACCCCCCTTCGGCACTAATTGAGCTGTGCTATGATAAAAGCACAATTTTCCTGCTAATAGTGCAGGGGCCACTGTTGAGAGTATGCTATGTCATTTAAATCATCGCCCTTTTGGCTAACTGCCCTGCTGGGTACTTTCTTTGTATCACCTTTGCACGCAGAAGAGTCGGCGCTGGAACTTTCCAGCGGCGCGAAAGTAGGCGTTGAAGTCGTTGAAGCTTTGAAGTTTGATAGCAGCGAAAAACGTTACAGCGATATTCTGCTGCATCCAAAACAAGCAAGCGGCACCACCCATTCACTGCCTGAATACTGCTTGTTAGTAGCCAATGCGCAATTAAACGGTGATCGCGTCCGTATTACTACCCAAGATGCAACCTGCATTGAAACCCACGATTCAGAAAGCGCCATCTACTCAGGCACTTTTTCAGCCAGCGCCTATGCAGAAGATGGCCAGTATGGTCTTGCCTGCGACGACGGCTCCTGTTCATTAACTCCTGGACAACCCTTCGTCTTGGCATTAGATCAAAGCGTCCGTATTGATGCTCAAGACAATCCCTCGGCTGACATTAATGCCATCCGTCGCCAAGCTAATGGGGAAGGTGTCGGCAACCCTATTCCTGGTGAGCGTCCAGACCCTGACCAAAGCGTAGAAAACCCAGCCCCGATAGAACAGCCTGAGTAGTCAACCTGCAAGACCCAGGCGGCCCTTCGCGAGCATCTCACTAAGGGTCACCTTTAAAGGTACAAGATAAAACTAATCCAGCCGATGCATTAGGCCAACCATAATGGCTTATCCAGGTGCAGTAGTTGCTGCTCAAGCTGGCGAATATGCTGATCCCAATAGCCACTTTCTGCCAGCCAGGGAAATGCCCGAGGAAAGGCAGGATCATCCCACCGAGTTACCAGCCACGCCGCGTGACGTATTAAGCGGTAAGCACGCAATGGCTCAATAAGCGACATTTGCTGATGGGGAAACGGACTTGTCTCTTCATAGCCTTCTATCATCTCACTGAGTTGCGCCCGCCATAGCTGCGGATTTTCCATGGGCAGCAGCATCCATATATCTTGGATGGCGGGCGCCATCAGGCAATCATCAAAATCGACAAGCGTAAATGTCTCATCGCGACCAAGTATATTGCCTAAATGGCAGTCTCCATGGGTACGTATCATGCTTGCAGAAGGGATATGTACTGTCTCAAGTTGGCGGCGAATCTTATCGACTGCGTTTTGATAGGCGCGGGTTTGATGATTATTAAGCCAAGGGCTTGTCACTACGCGCTGCTCGGCCTCGGTCACCCCTTCACTGAGCAATAGCGTTCCGCGATGCTGAAACGGCTTTTTAGCAGCCACTTCATGAAGTTGACCCAGCACCTCACCTAAGGCAAATAGATGGGCAGGGTTATCTAACTCGGGCGCTTGTCCTATGCACTGTGGGAATAAGGCAAAGCGAAACTGCTGATACTCATGCAACGATACATCTTGGCCATTGCGCCACGGTGCCACCACCGAAACGCCCGCCTGCGTTAACTCGGTTAAAAAATCATGCTCTTCCTGAATAGCCTCATTTGACCAGCGGTTTGGCCGATAGAATTTCACGACCCAGCGGCCACCGTCGTCATCACGAAACATCAGCACACGATTCTCATAGCTATTGAGAGCAAACGGTTCGCCAGCAGGCCAAATACCTATCGACTCAACGGCTGACATAACCAGATCAGGCGAAAGCGCGCTAAACGGATGCGACATAGATGACTCCTTGGATGGGCTGCCTAGTTTATCAACTCTTCTGCAGCGGTGTACGGGCAGCGGCCCAAATATCAACGCGCTTGGCACCCTGTTCCAGCAGTACGGTCGCTAACGCATGGCCAGTGGCACCGGTTGTTACTACATCATCGATAATAGTCACATGCGCGGGCATCTCAGTGTCCACCATAAATGCACCTGCTAAGTTTTGCTGTCGCTCCCGGCGGTTTAAAGAGCGCTGAGAAGGCAAACGCTTAATACAATGCGCCTGCATCACCGGTAGATCCAACCGGTCGCCTAGCCGTTCAGCCAGCCACTGTGCCTGATTGAATCCGCGCTCTTTGGCACGCCCAGGATACATAGGTACAGGGAGCAATGCGCTGGCCATCTGGCTGGGGCACCGGGATAACATCAACTCAACTAGCAGCATTCCCGCACGCGGGGAGCCATGAAACTTAAAGTCGTGCACCAAGGAAGTTATCGTATCTTGGTAGCAAAGCGGCACTGTCGTGGTGGTAAAGCTAGGCGGCTCCGTCAGACAGTGACTACACCGTTTACCAGCCACCCCCGCCAGCGGCTCGGCACACTGCTCGCAGCTATGAAGATTCCAGGGGAGCAATGCAAAGCATTCATCGCACCACCCTGCACTTGATGAGCGCCCAGCAAGGCAAAATGCACAGTAGCCGGGCAGCCCCTGCTTGAGCCACTGGTTAATGGTCGCGATCCATTTCTTCACCGCTTCACGTCCCCCTTTACCCTCATGTTAAAAAATAGCGCTGCAAGATTTGACATTAGCGCAAATATTGATAAAATACGCCTCGTCTTCTGCGGATGTGGTGGAATTGGTAGACACGCTAGATTTAGGTTCTAGTGCCGCAAGGTGTGGGAGTTCGAGTCTCCCCATCCGCACCAATTTAAAGCGTATCATTTCAAATAATTCGGTAGCTTCATGCTAACCGAATTTTTTTGTTTCCAAACTCCCTCAAACTGCTCTAACTAGCTGACGAGCGCCTATTTTTACGCTACGTTAGCGACGACGCGCTGTGCTGCCATTAAAAGTCGATACAGAGCGCATGAATAGCCGAAGAGATCGCAAACGCGTTTTGAAATGGACCAAAGATATCGAAATGCATAAAGCACAATAATGCAGTGCGCATAATTAAAATTTTGGGGACAGACCTATGAAACCCGTCATTGCGTTTATTTGCCTTGGCACACTTACCGTCCTCTCGTTTCAAAGTCATGCTGCTGAGGAAGATAGCGATTTACCTGACTGGGCAGAGGAGCGCGTTGAGCCATTTCGAGCCAGCGTTGGCAACTGGGTCGACAATACCTCTCGCAACATTGATGCATTTTTTGGGGGCGGCGAGTCCGCAACCGTCAATAATGAATCCTATCTGCGCCTTGGCCAGGAAATTGATTGGATGGAAGGTGATGGCACTAGCGGCGATATTAGTGTCCGCTACCGGATCGACTTGCCTACGACAGAAGAGCGTCTACGCCTAGCAGTCTGTCGGACTTGAGGTTAATGGATGAGCTGAGGCGTGGGTTCTTCACCCCCCCCTGTGTTGGTGTTGGTGTTGGTGTTGGTGTTGGTGCTGTTGTGTGGCTCTTAACCTGCCCCTCAGC
>NZ_JAKGAY010000016.1:0-81926 GCF_021532545.1 Halomonas sp. Cn5-12 | reverse complement strand
CGTGGGATAAAACCGATAGCGGTAGGCACGGTGTACGGTCGTCATGGCTAAAAATTAACGTGGTAAATCTAGCATGTCAACTAAGAGGCGCTGCGCGCCTCGCGCTATCCTGCCTCGGCCTAAAAGGTCGAGGTTTGACGCGCATTTTGATTAAATCGTGCGCCCTCAGGCTTCACAAGGTGCGTCGTGGAAGGGCCGGATAACAGGCAGACAGCCGAGCTTTTTTCCGCTAGGGTAGCGGCTCCCGCTGCCAAACGACGACGCCCGAGATGCAAGAGTTACTCAACGATATTGCCGCCGAGTTGGCCCAGGAAACCGAGCGCGGCAAAATGGCTGATTACATCCCTCAGCTTGCCCATGTAGACCCCAGCCAGTTTGCCATTAGCCTAGCCACGGTAGAGGGCGAGCGCTTTTCGGCGGGCTGCGCGACCACGCCCTTCTCGATTCAGAGTATTTCCAAGGTATTTACCTTGACCATTGCGCTGGGGAAATGGGGCGATGGACTGTGGTCAAAAGTAGGCCGCGAGCCTTCCGGCGACCCGTTCAACTCCATCGTTCAGCTAGAGCATGAGGGCGGCAAACCGCGCAACCCGTTCATCAATGCCGGGGCCATTGCGGTGGTGGATGCCATCATGATGGGCCACGAACCCAAAGAGACTCTGGCCGAAATTTTGAGCTTTGTGCGCTACATCGCAGACGACAACAGCATCTGTTTTGATCATCAAGTCGCTGCGTCGGAAATGGAGCACAAAGATCGCAACGCTTCGCTAGCCCACTTTATGAAAGCCTTTGGGCGGCTGCGCCACGATGTCGATAAAGTGCTCGGCACCTACTTTCACCAGTGCGCTATCGCCATGAGCAGCGAACAGTTGGCCCACGCCGGGCTGTTTCTGGCCTCCGATGGGGTCAATCGGCCCAGCAATTTGCGCGTCGTGTCGCCCCAGCGGGCACGGCGGATCAACTCGCTGATGATGCTGTGCGGCCACTACGATGCCTCGGGGGAGTTCGCCTTTCGCGTGGGCTTGCCGGGCAAAAGCGGCGTAGGCGGCGGCATTTTAGCCATCGCGCCGGGGCGCGGCTCGCTAGCGGTGTGGTCGCCAGGGTTAGATCGCTATGGCAACAGCCTGCTAGGGGCGCGGGCGCTGGAGATGTTCGTGCAGCGCACCGGCTGGTCCGTTTTTGGGCACTAGCCGTGGGCGCTTTCCAACTGTTCAGCGTACTGGGCAGCTTCCCAGGCCTGCACTTTGCGTTTCACATCTAGCCCCCAACGGTAGCCGCCTAGCGCGCCGCTTTGCTGAATCACCCGGTGGCAGGGAATCCACAGCGCCACCGGGTTCGCGCCCACCGCATTCCCTACCGCCCGAGATGCTGTTGGCGCGCCTAGCGCCTGGGCAATGTGCGAATAGCTGGCGAGCCGTCCGTCGGGAATCATCAGCAGTGCTCGCCAAACGTTCAGCTGAAAATTGGTGCCGCGTACGTGTAGCGACAGCGCCCCCGGCGCAGCCGTTTTCCCTGGCTCGAACAGCGCATCGACGGCATAGCGGGTCGCCTCTGGCCGGTGGCGCACGGTACTGCGCGGCCACTCAGCGGCGAGCTGAGCCAGCATCTCTGCCTCGGGCGTGGCGGCCAGAAACCCCATTCGGCAAATACCCCTTGGCGTCGCTGCCACCAACACTTCGCCAAACGGCGTGGGATGAATGCCGTAAGCAATCTCCACGCCCTCCCCTTGGCGCTTAAACTCGCCAGGCGTGACCGCTTCCAGTGTCACAAAATGATCGTAAAGCCGCGAGCCACCGCTTAGCCCCAGCGCCTGGGCGGTATCGGCCAGGCTTTGCGCCGAGGCAATGAGCTGTTTACCCCGCGCCAGCGTCAGCGCCTGCAAAAAGCGCTTGGGGCTAACGCCTGCATAGCGGCAAAACAGCCGCTGAAAATGGAACGCGCTCAAATGCACCTGCGCCGCCACCGTCTCCAAACTCGGCTGCTGGGTGGCGTTGGCCACCATAAAGGCCATGGCTTTTTCGATGCGGGCGTAGTCGTTCATTGCTTCTATCTCACGGGTAAGGCTAAGGGATAACGCTCACAGTAGTTCAAGCTTAACCAGCGAAGGCCCCAGGGCCCACCCGAATCTTGCTCAGTTTGCATCCCTTTTATCGCCAAATGCCCAATAAACGCTACGCTGGACATTATCTCCCTACACCCACAGTATGGGCCTCCGGAAGGATCGCCATTGCCATTTACGTCAGGAGGACATCATGGACAGTACCCCCCCGAACCAACGGGATGCGGTAAAACTGTTCGCCCGCTTGGGCTACGCATCGCGAGGCGTGGTATATCTGCTGGTGGGTGGATTAGCGGCACTGGCGGCGTTTGGCCAAGGCGGCCAAACCGAAGGCAGCCGCGGCGCGCTTGAAAGCGTACTAACCGCCCCCTTCGGCAAAGTGCTGCTGGGCGTTATTGCATTGGGGTTAGTGGGCTATGCCGTATGGCGCACGCTGCAAGCCCTTCAGGATACTGATCACCACGGCAGCGGCACTAAAGGGCTGGCGATTCGCGGGGGCTTGCTGGTTAGCGCCGTTACGCATACGTTCTTGGCCTTTTTTGCTGCCAAGCTTGTGGTTCATATCGGCGGCTCTAGCGGCTCAGGAGATGGTTCTGAAAGTGCGGCCAGTTGGCTGATGCAGCAGCCCTTCGGGCGCTGGCTGGTGGCCGCAGTCGGCATTGCGCTGATTGGCGCGGGCATCGCCCATGCCATTAAAGGCTGGAAAGCAAAATTCGACCGCCACTTCTCAATGCCTGCCAAAGTGCAGCGCTGGGCTTACCCAGTATGCCGCTTTGGTTTAGCGGTGCGTGGATTGGTATTTGTTATGGTTGGCAGCTTCTTTATCCTAGCGGCTTACCAGTTCAACCCTAACCAAGCGGGCGGCACGACCGAAGTGTTCAGCACGTTAAGAGGCCAAGCCTTGGGCCAGTGGCTGCTCGCGTTTGTGGCTGTTGGGCTATTTGCGTTTGGCGTGTATAGCTTATTAACCGCTGTTTACCGCCGTATTAACCCTTCCCTGTAGCGCTCCTATGGCCTTTACATCAACGCGTACGAAGCAGTGGTTTGAGCGTATTAACGGCTCGAAAAATATGTTGTGGCTGCTCGCCACGCTCTCCTTTTTAGAAACCATTATTCTGCCGATTCCCATTGAACTGGTATTAATCCCGCTAATGGCAGTGAACCGGCAGCGCATCTGGGCTATTGCCGCCGTTACCACGCTGGGCTGTTTAGTGGCTTCGATAGTGGGCTACGGCGTGGGCATGGTGCTCTACCAATCCCTCGGCACGTGGTTTATCGAATTTATGGGGATGGAGCAGAGCTATCAGGCGTTTCAAGGCTTCTTTGACCAGTACGGCTTTGCAGCCATTCTCGCCATTGGCATTTTGCCGATTCCGTTTCAGGTGGCGATGATTACCGCCGGGCTCTCGGGCTACCCCATCGCGCTGTTCGCCCTGGCCGCCCTCATCGCCCGCGGGCTGCGTTACTACGGACTAGCATGGCTGGTACACCGTTTTGGGCACCGAGTGGAAAGCATGTGGAAACGCCATGCGCTGAAGACCAGCCTAGCGCTGGGCAGTGTGGTGCTTCTGCTAGTCCTGGGGATGCAGGCACTGGCGGGGCTGATCGTGTAGAAAACACACTAGCCGCCAACGTTGGCGGCTATTGATGGGCGCGAATCACGTTACTGCACGTAGTAGCCGCTCACTCGCCACGTGCCCTCTTCCAGATGTGGCGTGACGACTTCGACCACGCGCTGGTTATTCGTGAACTGGGTTTTAAAAGCGAACTCTTTGTAATCGTTGCGCGGCGCCCCAGGCATCGAGGTGTACTGCGACATGCGGATGCGCCGCCGCGACTCGACGCTGCCCAAATCGTTGCGGGCCAGCGTCACCACGCGCTGCAGCATGGTGGGAGAAAGCGGCGTCTTCAACAGCGGCGACGACTTTTCCCAAGCCTGCTCATATTCACCTTGATCAATCGCTTCCAGCCAAGCGAGCGCGGCCGCTTCCGCCGCCTCGGTGGTAGACGCCTGTACATAAGAAGTCATCGCCAGGAGCAACGCAGAGAGAATGAGAGCAAAGGGTTTTAGCATGGCAGCCTCGTATGGCAATCGAATGTGTCGTGCGACTTTAGTAGTTATCGGACCATCACACAATTTCTTTAATCACATTAACCCTAAAGCGCTAGCCAGGCTGTGAAAGAGTGCAAACTTGATCGCCGCTTGGCCAAGCCACTCCTACGCCTTCTCAAACTCCAACCGCTCGTTTACTATGCGCCTCCTCATTTATGTCAGCCCTCACCATTAGGCCACTATGTCCGTCAACGCGCTCTACACCGACCTGTCTGGCTACTACGATTTGATGTGCGTCGACATCGACTACCTGGCCCAAAGCCACGCCATTCGTCGCCTGCACCAAATTTTTGGTAATGAAGGCAAACGCCATTTGGACTTAGCCTGCGGCACCGGCCCTCACGTGCGTCATTTTCTGGATGCTGGCTACACCAGCAGCGGGTTGGATATTAACCAACCGATGCTGGATATTGCCGCCCAACGCTGCCCAGAGGCGCACTTCTCACTGCAGGATATGAGCAGCTTTGAGGTCGACGAACCGCTGGATCTCATCACCTGCTTTCTCTACTCCATCCACTACAGCGATGGCCTGGACAAGCTCGGCGACTGCATCGCCAGTGCCCACCGCGCCTTGAACGAGGGCGGCGTGTTCTGCTTCAACGCGGTGGATAAGCAGCGGATCGACAACGCGCTGTTCGTCAAGCACACGGTCCAGCAGGCGGAGGATAGGTTCACTTTCCGCTCCGGGTGGCACTACAGCGGCCAAGGGGAGCGGCAGTCGCTGCGGCTGAGCATCGAAAAGACCACGGCGGAGACAACGAAGGTGTGGTACGACGAGCACCCCATGGTGGCCGTCAGTTTTAGCGAACTCATCGCCCTGCTGGAGCCTACCTTCGAGGTGCACGTGTTTGAGCATGATTACCAGACCATCACGCCCTGGGATAACGTCTCAGGCAATGCGATCTTCGTGTGTGTGAAGCGCGAGGGCCTCGCTTAGCCTTTATCGTTCGGGCGCAGCTGAAGCTGAATGCCCATCAGGAAATTGCGCAGCATCTGATCTTTGCACTCACGGTAGTTCTTATGGCTGGGCTTGCGGAAAAACGCGCTAAGCTCATGTGCGCTAAGCGGCAAGCCCACTTGCTCGAACACTTCTAAAATATCCTCTGCCTTCATGTTCAGCGCGATACGCAGTTTCTGGAACACCATATTGTTGTTCAGCTGCGATTCTGGCGCAGGCTGCGGGCCTTCACGCTTGCCGCGTTTGAAGCTGATGAAACCGTTCAAAAACGACGCCAGCTCTTTGTTCTTCATGGTCACGAAGGCGTCGTCCTCGTCTTTTTTCAGCCACGCCGTCACCTGCTCCTGGGTCACGCTCACGTCCGCCAGGGCGAAGATCTTGACGATGGTGTTGTCTTTTAAATCAAAGGTGTAGCGGATACGGCGAAAAATATCGTTGTTGGTCAAAATCAGGTTCCTAACCGGTAGTTAATGTTGCCAGCAGCTCATCAATTTCTGCTTTAAGTTCGTTATCTTCAATAGTGTGGGCACTGGCCTGGGCCTGCTGCAAGCGTTCAATCGCCGCCTGGTTGTCGCCCAGCTCCACTTGCAGTGCCGCCATGGAAAAACCAATCGAGGCAATGTGGTCGTTCGACTGCTTGGCTACCGCCTTATCCAGCGCTTTTTGGTAGATCGGCAGCGCGTCTTCTAGCTCTTCGGTGAAGTCGGCCAGGGTTTCCCACTGCTCTGGGTGGTCTTTCCCGGTATTCTCGTGCTCGGTGCAGATCGCCTCAAGCTCGGCATACAGCGCTTCAAAAGTGGCGCGGTCATCTTTGGCAGCCGCCTTCATCAGCTTTTCGGCAAGCTCGTACACCGCCTTGTAAATTTTGGTGTTAATCATCGACCACGACTCTGTTCATTCGGAATGGAGACAAAACGCCCTACATGCGTGTGCGTTTAGCGTCATGACAGGATTATACCTGGTTGGGATGGAGGCACGGGCAAAACCGCGGCCTTTGTGCTGCCGCTGCTGGAAAAATTCAGCAAAGCCGCAGAGCCGCTGCGCGGTAAACGCATCCGTGCACTGATCCTCGTACCCACCCGCGAGCTGGCGGTTCAGGTGGAAGCCAGCGTAGTCCAATACGCCAAGCATACCCCGCTCACCTCAATGGCCGCGTACGGCGGTATGGATACCGCGCCCCAAAAGGAGCGTTTGATCGAAGGCGTGGACATTCTGGTGGCCACACCGGGCAGGCTACTGGCCCTCGCCAGCTTGCCTGCGCGCCGTTTGCAGCAGGTTGTCGGCCACGCGCGCATAGTGGGCGTAGCTCTCGTCAGACGACGAAGCGTGCACCTTGGCGGTCACGCTGCGCTTGAAATCGGTCACTTCCTCTGGGCGCTCATCGATCAGCAGGGCATACAGCTTGATCTCGGGATACGCCGCCGCCACGGCCTGGCAGATATGCTTCAACAGCGTGGTTTTCCCTGCCCCCCCCGGCGGCGCCACGATCAGCCCGCGCTGCCCCATGCTAATGGGCGTGATCAAATCCATCGCCCGCACACTGTGCTCACGAACGCCATTGGCCAGATAAAGGCGCGGGGAAGGATAAATGGCGGTGCCGTTGAGAAGGCTAATACATCCGCAACAGCCGTTGGTTATGCATTATTCATAGTGGCTCCAGGCCTGAGAACTTCCGCTACCAGCGCTAGCCGTTCCTGCGCTTTTGGTTTGAGGCCGCGGGAGGCCAGCTTCGCAGTGGCGCGACTTTATCGCGTCGGCCTGCCTTGCCTTGTTATGGGTGCTTTGCCATGATATACCAATATTTGGTATAGGAGTCTCCCCATGGCTAGAAATACCAGCATTACACTCGGGCCCCATTTTGACGAGTTTATAGCCATTCAGGTTGAAAAGGGCCGCTATGGCTCGGTGAGCGAGGTGGTACGTGCCGGACTGCGTCTGCTTGAAGAAACGGAAAGTAAGCTTGAACGGCTCCAACGCCTTCTGGATGAAGGCGAACAGAGCGGAATCGCAGAGTATTCCCTTGAAAGCGTTATTACAGAACTGGACAACGAAGCTCACTGATGCGTCCATACCTGCTCACTTCCTCTGCCCGAAAAGACGTTGTCGAGATAGGCCGCTTCACCACCGAAAAGTGGGGAAAGCGCCAACGCGATACGTACCTCAGGCAGCTTGACGATGCTTTCAAGCTGCTCGCTCGCCAACCTGATATTGGCCGCGATACGGGTGACATAAAACCAGGGTACAAAAAGTTCAGTCAGGGCAGTCATGTTATCTTTTACAGAGCCGGTACGGAATCCAGGATCGTTGTCATCCGAATTCTCCACAACAGTATGGATGTGGAGCAGCATCTTTAACGCCCAATTAAGTAGCCCGAAACGCTACTACCAACTTTCCGCACAACACCGTAATCACAAAAACCAACGCATAGTAAAAATGCCACGCGTTGGCTGTCTCTCTTGAAGCGTTTGTTATGAGCAGCTAGCTAAAGGTTACTCGATTGCTTTTAACACTCGTGCTGGGTTGCCACCAATGACAACATTGCTACCAAAGCTCTTTGTCACAACGGCTCCCGAGGCAACAACAACATTGTCACCTAACGTCACTCCAGGGTTGATCGTTGCATGACCACCAATCCAACAGTTGTTACCTATTCTGATTGGCTTTGCAAACTCTACCCCACTGTTTCTCTGAATCGGATCGATTGGATGAGTTGCCGTATAGATTCCGACCTGTGGTGCTATAAAACAGTTTTCACCAATACGAACTTCCGCTACGTCCAAAATGACACAGCCAAAATTGGCATAGAAATTCTCACCAACGTGTATATTCAGCCCGTAATCGCAGTTGAAAGTCGATTCAATGTGAATGCTATTTCCTGTAGAACCCAACAAGGATTTGACTATCTCTACTCTTTTATCTGGGCAACTTACACTTGTTTGATTTAGCTTCTCTGTGAGTAAACGAGCCTCAAGACGCAACTTGACGAGCTCAGCGTCACTCGGATCGTAATACTCACCAAAGAGCATTTTTTCTCTTTCTGTCATATATAACTCAGTTCTAAAGTTTAATGCTGCTCATAACGCCTCAAACACCGGCGCAGCTTTGCTGCGTCCGAGTGATTTGACTTGTTAGTTTTCGTTTAAACACAAAAGAATTTTTCATCCTCATCAAGAGCCAAGATTATATTTCTGGATACCTTCTTATAGGTTTCTTCTGATATTTTATCTGATAGCATTGACAGAATTTGTTGACCCGGAAGCTTGTTTGCTTCTTCGAAAATATCTTCAATTTGTTTTTTGTCAACATCCTCAATACTGTCATGAAAAATAAAGCTTGGTCGATTAAGCTTTAACTCACTAATGGCATGAATATATGCAAAATCAAAAGCAATAACTTCGGCTTTCTTCTTCCCGCCCTCAGGATTAGTTGCTGTGTTAATGAGTTCAATAGAGCAAGCCCCGCTATCCTTATTAAAATCCAAGTCTATGCTGTATTCTTCATCGTGAAGACTTTTGGTAAGAGACCTGAAGTGTGTATTAAATTTTTTCTCAAATTCATAAACATTATCAATCTCTTTGGAAATGGCCTCAAGAATCTTTTGCAATTGAGCTTCAGCTTCAGCTTGATCTGATTTTGCTTTGGACTGCTGCTCCATTAGACCTTCTAATTTTCCAAGCTCAACTTTAAGCTCACCAAGTCGTTTCAGATTTTTAGTCACATTGTCTAAGCTTTCCTTAGACCTCATGTCAGAAAAAACTTGTAACTTATCTTTCCTTATTGAACTTAGCTCTGCCTGAAGACCTTCAGACTCCTCGTTCAATTTAGGTAAATCAATCGTAAGAAAGTGCTTCTTTTTCTCAACGAGATTTTTATGGAACAAAATGACATCTTCAAGTTCTCGTAAGGCTCCGTCAATTGCGACGCCGGAGAAGCTATATATAGCTTTAAGCTCGTTAATCAAATAACCATCTTTGTCTTTAGATAAGAGTTCTATAGTATGATTGATGTTGTCTACTTTTCGCTGTATAGATAGAAGTTCTTCGGTATATCGGTCTTCTTTTACCTGTAGCTCTGAAAGTCTTTCTATTGGGTTTGAATATTCTGATGAATATTCGAATGTTAAAAGGTTATCCTCTAGCTCTTTAGCATCTGCCTTATATTTCTTGATCTCACTTTTCGGCTTTTGCTCTTTCACTAGCGCATTAATCGATGTGGAATTCCTTTTTCGCCTGTTAACCAGATTTGTTGCATCTCTTTTCTCCGTAAGTAGAGACGTATTATTGAAACCGAAAAGGTATAAAAAAAGTTCGCTATAATCTTTTGGGCCTTGTCGCTTATCAAGAAACTTAGTCGTACTTAACATTCTGTGACTGTCATTTCTAATGAATTTCGGCGCTACAGCTCGGACAGAAGGTCTTCTAGTAGATATATTAAAAATTTTATCCTGAATAAATGACTCATATCCCTTTTCTTCAACAATTTCACCATTTACCCAGAATTTAGATTCGGATTCGTCATCAATACATAAATGGCGAGAAATTTGATTTATTTTATTTGAGTAGTCAAAGAAGCTGAGAGAAGCAGTTACAATGTTGTTCTTAAATAGCGTTTCTATCTCAAGATTTGGCTTTTTGAACTCTTCATCAATGTAAATATTTTCTATGCTTCCTAGCATTAGAAAGTCAACCACTCGTGATAATGTTGATTTTCCTACACTGTTACCTGTACGACCAGAATTTGGCTTGTTTGTGACGAGGTTAAGACCAGACTTGAATTTAACAAATCTTTTTACCTCGTTATTTATCTTTATTTCAAGGCTATCAAGCTTCATTTATAAAAACCTCTACTCCATTAAACTCAATTGCCTTAATTGAAAACAACCAATCTAACGACAGTATGATGTGATCAATCGATACTTTTAGCTCTGAAGAGCAGTCAGTGAGTATCGCATCTAAGGGCGGATTTTCATCTGCCACTTTCTTTAGAATTTTTGCCCCTATGCTTACAACATTTATTTCTGGGTCACAACCACTTCTAGGAATCATCAGCTGGATTCTCCATGATTATGCATTCGATAAAAGCATGAGCTACAACAACATTCACTCCCAATTCAACATGCTCTTTGTAAGCAGGAGTGTTTTTTGATTCAAATACAGTATTTTTTAATCTTTGAATGATAAAGTCCAAAATGAACTCAGAATTTTCTCTGACTTTAGCTATGTCTATATCGCAAATTAAATAGTCAATTTCAACAGCGTCTAAAGCAAGAAAGTATAAATCGTTTAAATTCTGAAGGATCGTATCTTTTCCAAAAGTGACCAATGAGTCAATCTCGGAATAGGCTTCTTCTACTTTTGAAGAATGATCTAAGTATTGCTTTATGATATGGCTTTTAGCTTTAAGGTTATTGTGTTGTATCTTTACAACTGTTTCAGAAGATGGGCGTCTTCTGTTTTTCTTGAGCGTAAATGGCTTATTAGCTAGTGACTTTAGCAATTCATTTATAGCTGAGCTGATCTCATATTCGGGTGAATTTCCGATTATGATATTTCCAGCATTACGTTCAACTTTAACTGTTTTATTCACAGAGGGATTATCCCCTTCATTTCCTATAGTCAAGGTTTAGTCCCTTACATGTCTATTCTCATGCCGCCTGAATTATTCTTTGTATACACATTCTTCTGGCCGTTTTGCGTAACACTATCCTGACTATTATCTACTGTTGAATTTTTTGTTATTTCGCCAACTTGCATTTTCAACTGTTTATTTTTCTTTGATTTAATCACAGCAAATAACGTACTTCCAACAGTACATACCCAAGCCAGTGTGACACCAATATCCGATTTTACAAATTCAATGAAAGTATCCATTTTTATCCTAGATGACAAATGATGATGTTGATGAGAAAACTAACGCTGAGCTTAGCGGCGCCACGTCAGTGGCGTCCGGTGGACGGCCCTCGGGCCGGGAACGTACTACAGCGACTGGTTAGCTGAGAAGCACCGGCGGGCGACAAACCCAGATCCTTGGCAACCAACATGACCGCCTGCTCCGTTGCTTTATGCACAAGCCCTAGCCGATGCACCCTGAGTAAAACTACCACCGACAATGCGGCGAATGAACCTGGACCTCAGATTAGCAGGTAAGCAAGGAACCAGGTTTCGACGGACACCTGGTTCCGGCAAACACTCACCTTTATGCCAACGCCACTGGCTGATTTTGGCTACCCACTCGCCGCGGATTCCGACGGCCTTGGCAAACCACGGGAATTGCCGGATTTGCTGCCAGTATAAGGCCAAGGCCAACACCACCGAGCCAACCAAAAGGCACAACGCACTACCCAGCTAACGCGTAGCGCACCGGTGACTTTGACGTAGCGAAGCGGAGACAAAGGCATCCGAGTGCCGCGCCTGGTTATGTTTGATATTCGATTTCTACGGCCGACTCGTCTCCACAATGAATGAAGAGTTCCCCTTTCGCTGAATTTGAAGATGAAAACTGAAACCAACCACGGCCAGACTTTTCACGACCATCATCATTTCCAGACCAAGAAAACTCGACTCGCCCTCCATCATCTGGAATGCGGTAGTCGATTTGGCCCTCAACTGCTCCGAATACAAAAAAGCCGAGGCCATCTTCATCGAACTGGAAGTATCCGGGCTCGATAAGATCAACAAAGTCTTGATCCCACATTTCCATCCACTTAATTCGCCAGCGTCCAACGACTTTACTCAAACTACCTCCTTAAAACATAACGCCTGCAGCATGCGCGCCCACGAAATGGAGCCGAGGGCGCAATGTAGTGGGCGTCGCCGTGCCTGCATTGGTTAGCACTTGTTGACGCCTGCGTATATGCTGATAATATACTTTTATGATCAATTGGGCACAAGTTACTGGCTTTGACTGGGACGAAGGCAACTCCCGAAAAAACGTGGAGAAACATGGCGTAAACCAGTCCGAAGCGGAAGAAATTTTCTTTAATGAGCCGCTTCTGGTGTTGGAGGATTCCAAACACAGCCAGACTGAGGCCCGTTTTCATGCTCTTGGTGAAACAGATGACGAGAGATTGCTCCACATCACGTTCACACTGAGGCAGAACGGTACGCTGATTCGGGTGATTTCCGCTCGCGACATGCACCGAAAAGAGAGGGCTGTTTATGAGCAAGCCAAAAAAGATGCCTGAGTTCAAAACTGAAGCAGAAGAACGGGAATTCTGGGAAACTCACGATTCCACCGACTACCTGGATTGGAGCCAGGCCAAGCCGGCATCGTTCCCGAAGCTGAAACCATCAACCAAGACCATCTCACTCCGGTTGCCGGAAACTCTGCTTGATCGGATCAAGATCGAAGCCAACAAGCGGGACATGCCTTATCAATCGCTGATCAAGGCTTGGCTTGCGGATGATGTAAACGACAGTCGTCGGACATGAGGTGCTAACGTCCGGCTTTGCGGCGAACCGGAGCGCCAGCGCAGGCGCGTCCGACAACAGCCGATTGTTAACCCCTGAGCGTGAGATCTTCCCGGGTGACCGCAGGGTGCCCAGCGTTCTTTGTCTTAACATAAAACAGAAGCCACTTTATTTCCTACAGTCGCCAACGCATAGGGTGAGTCTGTTCAAGAATACCGTTTTGATCCCAGTCTTCCCACCCAGTAAAAGGAATGGAAGGCTCCTCAAGCAGCCCTGACAACCGGTCCGCCCAAACCGTTTTATTCCCTTCCAACTGGCCCCTGAATTCGGACTCGTCCTGATAGCGGATACCACCACCCTGAATGCCATAGCTGACTTGTGGCGCCAGCACCTCAAACCCCACGTAGTAAAGCGAAGAATGCATCGGCCAGAGCCATTCCACCATATTGCCAGCGCGGCCGAATGGCATGAACGCCTGCTCCGGCGACCCGGTGGTCACAGAACATAGGGCTTTTTTACCCAGAAAATGCCCCCGGTTGTATCGCCTGCTGCCGGAGTAGAGCCCGCCATAAACCAGGACCCGGTCAAACCAGCCTTTCAGGATTGCTGGCTGTGCATGCCACCACAACGGAAACTGGAAGATCACCAGGTCGGCCCAGTCCAGTCGGCCAATTTCCCTCTGAACTTCAGGTGCCAGTGTACTTCGTTCATAATGGGCCCGCTGCTCGGTCAAGGGCGCAAAATAGTGTTCATCAACTCTTTCGGCATAGTGGCTGGCGCGTTCAACCGGATCGAACCCCTCCTGATAGAGGTCATCCAGTTCGACGGTGTGCCCCGCAATCTGTAGTGACTGTTTCGCCACATCCGCCAGCCCGCCGTTGAACGATGCTCGCTCCGGGTGCGCTAGTACAATCAGCACATTCATAAGCCTTGACCCCCTATTTTTGAATTCATCTGGCAGTAGCCTATGCTGTTCGTTATTACACATAAATACCCAATATCCGATAACTGAGCTTGCATGAACGAACAACAAATCCGCTGGGATGATCTGCAGATTATCTCGGCCATTGCCGAAACGGGCACGCTTTCAGGCGCTGGCAGGCAGTTGGGAGTCAGCCATGCGACCGTCTTCCGACGGCTGACGAATCTGGAAAATCAGCTGGGAGTCACACTGTTTGAACGCTCGCGTACGGGATACACCCCAAGCACGGCTGGTGAGGACCTTTTCTCGGTCGCAAGAAGGGTGCAAGCCGATATCACCGGCGCCGAACGCCGACTTGCGGGAAAAGACCTGAAGCTGTCCGGAGCCATCCGAGTCACCACCACCGACACCCTATTTGCGGGCCTGCTGGCAAAGCCGTTCGACACGTTCTGTGCGGACTATCCCGACATCAAGCTGGAAGTGGTCATATCGAACCAGGTGCACAGTTTGAGCAAACGGGAAGCGGACATCGCCATTCGCCCCACCGGAAAACCTCCGGAAACCCTGGTTGGCCGCAAGATTGGTGTGATCCTCCAAAGCGTCTACGGGCAGCGGCAGTACTGGCAGAACGAGCGAGTGCCCTTGCACAGGTTAACAGGGCACCCATGGATTGGCCCGGACAACCATATGGGCAACCGTGCTCTCGAAGCCTGGATGGCCCAGAATGGACTTAACGAGTTCTGCCGCTACCGGGTCGACTCCATGCTAGGCATGCAAGCCGCCACGCGATCAGGCCCCGCCGTGGCCGTACTTCCGGACTATCTGGGGGATTATGATCCAGAGCTCTGCCGCCTGACGGATTCAATCGGGGAGCTGGCCACTCCGCTCTGGATTCTTACCCATCCTGATCTGAGGCGGGTGAAACGAATTCGGGAGTTTACGCAAGTTATTGGTGAGTGTTTGCGCAGAGGCCTGACGGCTGGTTAACGCCCGGCTTTGCGGCGTGCCGGAGCGCAGCGTAGGCGCGTCCGACAACAGCCGCTTGTTAACCCCGTAGCTCGAGGCCTTCTCGAATGACCTCGGGATGACGGGAAGCAATCTCAATGAGCGCTTTTGCTGGACCAGAGGGTTCACGTCGACCTTGCTCCCACTCCTGCAGGGTTCGCGCGGAAATATGCAGTACCTCAGCAAACTCGACCTGAGTCAGTCCGGTTTTGCCTCGAGCCTCTGCCACCTCGTTAGGCTCAACACGACTGACTCGTGCAGTTTTGCCCGCTTTCATTTCTTTAACAGACTGAAGCAACTTGTTGCCAAGCTCCTCAGCACTTAGTGTCTCGTCACTCATTTTCCAATACCTCACGAATCGACTTCAGGATATGAGCGGGTATATTGCCCCTGACGGCTTTCTTGTAGATCACCAATAACCAGATCTCACCATTTGCCAACTTGGTGAAGTAAATGACTCGCACCCCACCGCGCTTCCCTGAACCCGCTACCGACCAACGAACCTTTCTACATCCGCCGCTACCCGGAATGGGGTCACCAATTTCCGGACTTGCCGCAAGCCAGGCAAAGAAAGCGCTTCGCTCTTCCTCAGTCCAGATTTTTCTGGCATCTGCTTCAAATGTAGGGGTTTCGATGATGGTAAACATGACAGTCAATATACGTCATTGACGGAGTTTTGCAAGATGCTGGTCACAAGGGTTAACGCCCGCAGCACGCGCGGCTTTGAAATGGAGGCGAAGCCGTAATGGAAAAGACGTCGCCTTGCCTGCGATTGTTAGGCACCTGTCTCAATCCTTGAATTTTAGATACAACGTTGCACCACCAACCACGACAGTAGCTAACGTAGCCAACACGCCTACAGCAGCCCCTTTTGCAAAACCGGCTTCGTGGCCACGGGAATACCCTTTTTCCTCGCCTGAATAGTACCCCTTGAGATCTGGGGAGGCGTCTTCTGAAAAAACAAATTCTTCTACTTTTTCTGACACCACGGGCTCCCGCATAAGCCTCTCTAGCAAAGCTTTAGCCGCCTCCGTGGTCATTTCGTTAAGGGCTGCAAATTCCCTCAGGTGCTCATTATTTGAAAGTATTTTTTCAGCCTTCTCTACAACATCTGCACTCATGGTGTCTCCTTTCTATTTTTTATGCCTAACGCCCGCAGCACGCGCGGCTTTGAAATGGAGGCGAAGCCGTAATGGAAAAGACGTCGCCTTGCCTGCGATTGTTAGGCACCTGTCTCAATCCTTGAATTTTAGATACAACGTTGCACCACCAACCACGACAGTAGCTAACGTAGCCAACACGCCTACAGCAGCCCCTTTTGCAAAACCGGCTTCGTGGCCACGGGAATACCCTTTTTCCTCGCCTGAATAGTACCCCTTGAGATCTGGGGAGGCGTCTTCTGAAAAAACAAATTCTTCTACTTTTTCTGACACCACGGGCTCCCGCATAAGCCTCTCTAGCAAAGCTTTAGCCGCCTCCGTGGTCATTTCGTTAAGGGCTGCAAATTCCCTCAGGTGCTCATTATTTGAAAGTATTTTTTCAGCCTTCTCTACAACATCTGCACTCATGGTGTCTCCTTTCTATTTTTTATGCCTAACGCCGGTGGTAATGGGCGCCAACGGAGCGCAGCGTAGTTGGCGTCCCGTTGACCACTTGGTTATGCATGTTCCGGCCACATCCCATCCATCATCACTGGGTAGGTGATTGGCTTGTAGTGGGTAAATTCAATGTCTCGAACGTGGGTGAAGTCACTCCAGAGCAACCTCGCCCCTTTCATCCACTGTGATGGCTTAACCCGTTTTTCTATCTTCTCAATTTCTTCGGGCGTGGCTTCACGCATTCGTCCGACCTTGCCGTAAAGTCTCACGCCCGGCGGAGCAACGAAACGGCCTTTGAGCAGAGATCTTAGCCAAAAGAATCGACCGGCGTTGACTGCCATAATGCAAACATTCGGGTTCTGATCGATGTTTTTACCCAAAGCCTCGGCGTAGTGATCAAAAAAGTACCCGCTTTGATCATTACGAAGGAAAACAGTGCCAACTGGCGTGATGTGGGGTGTGCCGTCGGGGTTAACCGTTGCGATCGAGCAGTAAACCGTCGAAGCCTGACCTTGCTCTAAAACTGACTTTACCTTTTTCCAATCGTCCTTGATGTTCATAGTGTCTCCATTTGTGCATAACGCCGCGTTCACCGGCTTGTCCGGTGCAACGCTTGGTTAGGTGCCTTTGACATAACCAGGTGCTTGCTCGTGGTTTTCAAAACCACCGTATTTGACGGAAGAGGGATAATACTCTGAAGCAAATTGCACTTTCCCAGCGGCAGCTTCACCGTCAACGCTGGCAATAAATGCGAGCATGAGATCAGTGCCAGCAGAGACACCAGCAGAAGACCATATACTGCCGTCTTGAACGTACCGTTCTTCAACAACCGTTACGTCACCAAGCGCACGCAAACGCTCCAAAGAGCCCCAATGGGTCGTTGCCTTCCTTCCCGACAATAGCCCTGCGGCATGCAGAACAAAGGAGCCGGTACAAACGGACATGACTGCCTTGCAGTTCTTAGCTTGATTGACGACGAAATCAATTAATACTGGATTACTAACTTCTAGTCGCGTGCCTTGGCCACCTGGAATTAGCAAGTAGTCAAGTGGAGGGCATGTAGCAAATGAAGCATGTGGGTTAATAGATAACCCCTTTGCGCAAGTGATTGGCTCCATCGACTGGCCCACAATGATGCAGTTTTCCGGGCCGTTGGCATTTTTCCGCCATATCGTAAGCATCTCCCACGGCCCAACAAAGTCGAGTTCCTCGACCTGATTGAATACAAGAATTCCAAAATTCATAGAAACCTCCGATACACCTAACGCTTGCAGCAGGGGCGCGACGGTAGGAGCGTCCCTTGCCTGCACTTGTTACGTATTTAGTCATGGAAGTGCTCCAAACCTGCAGCCTTTATGTAAGGCGCAAGGGCTTCCACGGCCCCATTATTCTTATGCCAAATTATGTATGTGTAGTCCCATTCTTCGCTTATAACACATTCCAAATCTGGAATTACTAAAGTTGTAAATTCTGAAGACTCTTTATTCATGCTTTCTTCACAGGTTGAAAGAACAGATTCTATATCACTAACTCTTTCAAGCGACTGCTTCTCACAGTTTACTACCTCGAGGACGAAAACTTCGGCTAGGCGTCTTAACAGTTCGTTGAATCGAGCCCACTCGTTTTCCGTAACTTCATCCAGCTTGTGATAATTTTCTTTGCCAAGCCAGCCTTTCCAAAGAGATATGAACTCTTTGGAATATTCTGGCCTAACTTCCCAATATTCAAAGTATTCTCTAAACATGATTTCTCGGTGACACGTAACGCTTTGGCTTTGCGGCGCACCGGAGCGCCAGCGTAGGTGCGTCCGACAACAGCCATTTGTTAGAGCATCGCCCTATTTCCATGTATAGCGAATAGGGTTGGCTGTGCCGAAGCGGTATTCATCGGGTATTCGCCGTCCAACATACATGCTCCATACTTCGGGTGGTGCTTCACGACCGCTGAATCCCAGCCTTCCAGGTCGATCAGGGCGACCCGGGAAATTATCGCTTGTAGCTTCCATCCACTTTTCAGGAATGTACGCGCCGCGAATAACTCCCTTTTCAGATGCGAGAACAACTTCTGTTTCTTTCGCCCGTCTTTGACTGAGCTTCCAGGCATATCGTGTCGCTTCATAGAGCGGACGCTCGGATGCACTCCTGTTTACACTGATCAATAGCGCCCGATGCTCAAATACCGCCGGCTCAGCGAGATACTCCCGAACAATCTCATCCGCATGCATTGCACCACGGTCACCGCTCTCTTCCCCACCCATTACATTTGTGAGCCCTGGATACGCATCAATAAGTGCAGCTTCTACCTCTTTCGCCACGGATGGCTCCATTCCGTGCCGATGCACGACATGGGCAACCTCAAAGCCAGCAAGACGGATTTCCCTGATTCTTCTCAACTTATCGCCAACTTCGTCTGATTCTTTCCCCAGTTCGTCACGAATGTGGGAATAAAGACGGTTTCCAACACCCCGACCAACATAAAAAGTCTCGCCATTGCGAGGATCGATAAGCCGGTAAACGTAGTTTTTCAGCTTATCAATTATTTCGGACGGAAATTTATCCAAAAGGACGCCTCGTATCTTCAGTGTGCAGCAGCTCTAACGCCCGGCTCACGCGTCGGTTTGGAGCCGCGAAGCGGCGGAAAACCGGTCGCTGTGCAGCCGATTGTTAAGTTCTCTTCGCAAGCAGCCAACCTATCAAACCTGCGTTTATTACTAAATCGGCTACTCTTGAAATATCCCACACAGCAACCCTTGGATCATCTATGTTCAGGTTCTCGAGATTTCCTGAAAAGGTATGAAAGACAAAATACATCTCGTCATACTGATGGTGTTGGTTGAATATTTCGCGGTAGCTTTGGATTTGATTCGCTGTTGTGGTGGACTTTACCTGGACGAACGCGCGCTTCTGCGTAACAGGAGAAAAGACGTCAAGATCGATATCCTTTTCTGTCTTTCCTAGCACTGATATCCGCTGCCAACCGGACTGGGAAAAAATCAAGTCAATGAGTAGTTCAAAGTCATTCCACCACAGCCCTTTGATAAGGTTTTCAATATTAACCTTCAAAGCTGCCAAAGCTTCTTTCGTTGACTGAATTTCAGGCTGAACTTCGCCGTTAATTTTTCTCAGCAGATATTCTGGAAGCTCGACCCCGCAAATAGTGCCACGATACCCCTGAACCTTCGTAATTCTGCCATCGATATTCTCGATGGAAAGGGGGCTTCCTTTCTTATCGTAACAACTCCAGGAGCCTATGACGTTTCTGATTCTACTGCCATCCTCGAGTTCGTGAACTTCTTTATGAGCATGGCACCAGTACAGCCTTCTCTGGTAAAACGTAATCCAGATATCTGATTCTGAAAGCTCATAAAAATCACGAATCTGATTCAAGTCGCGGCTCGCCGCGCCTTGATTTCCATTTCTAGCAGAAAGCCAAAAATTGCGAACAGTATCCCATTCACCACTTAACGATTCCTGATGGTGTGGGCTTTCGTACCCGAGTCTAAGCGTCTGCTGTTCTTCGATGCAGTGGCGTTCCCACTTCCCGCCGTCGCCTAGTTTTATGTATCGAATCTTCACGGAACTCCCAAGAACTTAACGCCTGAATTAAGCCGCGCCGCGAAGCGGCGTCGGCTTGAATGAATTGTTAGACCACAGATCAGGATGCTGGCCTGCGGCAGTAGCAGTACGTGAACTGTTGGGTCGTCCCGAACGGAGTGTGATGCAACTCTCTGTCGTGCGAGATGAGTTTGAAGCCCTCACCAAACTCCGCGTGAAGTTGAGCTGCGCTGTAGCGCATGACGGGCAGGCCACTGCATTGGAGTGGTCCGTCCTCGGCGAAAGTGGCGACGATCACGTGCCCACCTGGCTTTACCGAGCGAAGCACTGATTTAACGTAGGCATGCCGATCTTCCGGAGCCGTCAGGAAGTGAAATACAGCGCGGTCATGCCATACGTCATATGCATGGAAGGGGAGCTCGGCCCTTGTAATGTCAGACTCAAGCCAAGTAACTGAATTTGCCTTAGTGCCGAGGCGGTCTTTGGCAGAGTTGAGTGCGGCGGAAGAGAGGTCAAGGACAGTGATGCCTTGGTAGTCTCTTGCGAGAAGATCGTCAACGAGAGTGGAGGCGCCGCCGCCGACATCGATAATGGATGCCGTGCGCGGCACTCCAGTTGCTTCAATCAACTGAAGCGAGTGATCGGCGTGCGGCTGATACCAGCTAACGGCGTCGGTAGACTTGGTTGAGTAAACGCGCTCCCAATGCTCTTTTGATTGCATGATTCCTCCGAATTGCCGGCCTGTGGTCTAACAGTGATTATACGCCCTTCCACATAACACTATTGAGCGCGCCAGCATGATTATTGATGTTATATAGCCACTCAAACAGGCATAAACCATTGTTTCTAAAAGACTATAGCTGACTTATGGCAGCATAACCAAAATTCGCGTGCCTGCTGCTTTTTACGGTTTAATCATACTCTATTGATAAATTTGGCTTTGGTCACGTAGATTTTTGGAAAAATTGCGTTGGGTCAAAGGATGGAGTGGTTTGAGGAGTGTGAGTGAGGGGATGTGGCGGGGCCGGGGCGGCTGGGGCCGCCTTCGCGCCGGGCCGCCGCTGCGGGTGGGGTGAGGTTTGGTGGCTTGATTGTCGCGAGCTAAAGCTTCCTGCCACAAGGGTGGGTGGGGTGAGGTTTGGTGGCTTGATCGTCGCGAGCTGAAGCTCCCTCCCACAATGGGGGCTTCGTGCCGGTGTCCGCGGCGGGTGGTTGGGGCTCAGTTCGCAACGTCTCGCACTAACCTGTCACTCCTCTCCCCTTCCACTTTTCGCCTCACTTCAAAGCTCGATGCCTTTCTGAGCTTTAATGCCTTGGTCTTTGAAGGCGTGTTTGACGACTTTCATTTCGGTGACGGTGTCGGCGAGGTCGATGAGGGGTTGGGGGGCGTAGCGGCCGGTGACGATGGCGTGTTGCATGTCGGGGCGGGCTTGTAGGTCGTCGAGGACCTGGTCTAGGTCGAGGTACTCGTAGCGCAGGGCGATGTTGAGTTCGTCGAGCAGTACCACGTGGTAGCTGTCGTCTTGCAGCATGCGCTTGGCTTGTTCCCAGGCGGCGTTGGCGGCGGCGACGTCGCGTTCGCGGTCTTGGGTGTCCCAGGTGTAGCCTTCGCCCATCACGTGGTAGTCCACGTTGGGCAGGTTGCGGAAGAAGGCTTCTTCACCGGTACTGAACGCGCCCTTGATGAACTGTACCACGCCGACCTTCATGCCGTGGCCTAGGGCGCGGGCGAGCATGCCAAAACCGGAGCTGCTTTTGCCTTTGCCGGGGCCGGTGAGCACCAGCAAGATGCCCTGCTCTTTATCGGCGCGGGCAATGCGCTCGTCCATGATTTTCTGCTTGGCCGCCATGCGCTGGGCATGGCGTTCCGGGGTTTTGGCATTTTCGCGCATGGGGTCTCCTTGGGGTGTTTTACGCTTTCAGCACGTAGCGCAGGGTTTCCACGACCTGATCGGTGGTGGTGCACCAGGCTTGCGCTTGGGCGTCGACTTCTTTCAGCGGGTGAACGATCTCTTCGCTGTGCAGCGTGATGTAGGGCTTGGCCAGTGCCGCGCAGTAGCCTGCATCGAAGGCGGCGTTCCACTGCTTGTACTTGTCGCCAAAGCGCACCACCACCAGATCGGCTTGTTCGATCAGGGTGCGGGTGCGAATGGCGTTCACTTTGGAGGACTGGTGGTCACGCCAGAACCCGTTCTCCGGTTTGCCCAGGTGGTCGCCAGCGGCATCAGAGGCGTCGTGGTCGGTCACCGGGGCGGTGAAGACCACGTCCAGGCCTGCGGCTTCTGCGCCGCGCTGGATCTCTTCGCGCCAGTCAGTGTGAATCTCGCCGGAAAGGTAGACGTAAAAGCTCATGGTAGCTCCTTTAGGGTTGGGGAGTGTCTCGCCGCTCTATGATAGCCCACTGCTGCTTTATGGAAAAACCTTCCATATTTTTGGGCTTATAGCTGCGCGCTCCCCTGCCCGTTACTCCGCTAGGTGAATTAGTTGGCCGGTGAAAATATCCGCCACCAATTTAGGCGCGGAGGGAAAGTAGCCGTGGAAATAGCTGGCGATCAGCGCGCCCTCACGGTAGATGGGTTCGGCTTCGCTGCCTGCCAGCTTGCGGGTGCGGGCCAGCGGCTGCATGGAGGTGTCCAGCAGCGAGTGGTGATAGGTGTGGCCGCGCAGTTCGCCGCTTTGGGTGTGCAGGCTTTGCAGCCCAAGTGCTGTCAGCTTACCGGCCATTTTGGCAGTGCCGGGCAGTAGCCCCATCATCGTGTGGCCTGTGCCTTCACCGTCGACCAGCTGCTCGACGCAGCTCATTAGCCCGCCGCACTCGGCGAGTATCGGTTTGCCTGCGCGGTGGTGGGCGCTGATCGCCTCTCGCATCGGTTGATTAGCAGTAAAGCGGGCGGCGTGAAGTTCCGGGTAGCCACCGGGCAGCCAGAGGGCGTCGCATTCTGGCAGTGTAGAATCGTTGAGCGGTGAGAAGAAGTGCAGCGCCGCGCCCATCTCCTCTAATACATCGAGATTGGCGCGGTAGATAAATGCGAAGGCGTCGTCTTTGGCGATGGCGATACGCACGCCGCGCAAATAGTCCGGTGCAGGCGTGGGGGCGTCAGCACTTAGCGATACCTCTTTAGGCAGGCGACCTAGCCCAGCTTCTTCTAACACCTTGGCGGCGGCGTCTAGCTGGGCATCCAGGCCGCTCAGCTCGCTGGCTTGCACCAGTCCCAAGTGGCGGTCGGGGATTTTCATCGCGTCATGACGGGGAATTGCGCCCAGCAGCGCAATGCCTTCCGGCATGCTCTCATTCAGCAGCTTGCTGTGGCCGGGGCTGCCGATGCGGTTGGCGATCACTTCGTGAATAGTGAGATCCGGGTGGTAGTTGGCCAGGCCTTGTGCCACCGCGCCAAAGGTTTGCGCCATGCCCCAGGCATCAATCACCGGCAGCGCGGGGATGCCCGCCAGGATGGCTAAGTCCGCACTGGAGGGTGAGCCATCGAATAGCCCCATGGAGCCCTCCACCAAAATCACGTCAACTTCTTGGGCGGCTTTGGCTAAGCGCCAGCGGCACTCGTGCTCGCCGGTCATCCAGGGGTGAAGCTGATACACCGGCTGGCCGGAAGCGACTTCTTGCACCATGGGATCTAGGTAATCGGGGCCGTGTTTGAAGACCCGCACGGTGCGCCCGGCGTTACGGTGCAGCCGTGCCAGCGCCGCCGTGACCATGGATTTTCCCTGACCCGAACCGGGGGCGCTGATGAGCGCTGCGTGTGCTTTACCTTGCAACATGTCTCTTCCTTAAATCACTCATGGTCGGTAAGGGGTGCCTGGATGGGCACAAACACCGGCGCACCATCCACATCTACCGTAGCCAGCCGCTGTTGGTAGAGCCGCTCTAGGGCGCTGGGCACCAGCATGGTGTCTCGTGGGCCCCAGCAGGCTTCGCCGCTGGGGTATAGCAGCAAAATGTGGTCGCACCAGCGGGCGGCCAGGTTGAGGTCGTGCAGGCACATCATCACCGCGCTGCCCTGGGCGGCCTGTTCGGCCATCAGCGCCATCACCGCACTTTGATGGTGCAGATCCAGATGGTTGGTGGGCTCGTCGGCCAGCCAGAGGCTGGGGGCCTGGGTCAGTACCGTGGCCACGGCCACCCGCTGGCGTTCGCCGCCGGAGAGCGTGTTCACCAGGCGGTCGCGCAGGTGGGCCACGTCCAGCGCGGCCAGCGCGGCCTCGGCGCGGGCGTAGTCGTCGGCACCTTCCATCTGCCATAGGGAAAGGTACGGGTGGCGGCCAATCAGCGCGGTCTCCAGCACCGTGGCGGGAAAGCCATCTAGCCGCTCTTGAAACACCAGCCCTAGGCGTTGGGCCACTTGCCGCCTGCGCAGCTGGCTTAGTGGCGTGTCGCCTATCAGCACCTGCCCTGAACGGGGGGCGTTCAGCCCCGCCAGCGTATGCAACAGCGTAGTTTTACCCGCGCCATTGGGGCCAAGCACGCCCCACACCTGCCCCGGTTCAATGGTGAGGTTCAGCGCCGTGCCTTCGCTACGCCCTGGCACGTTAATGATCAGGTCTTGAGTCGCCAAGCGGGTCATCAGCGGCTCCGGTAGAGCAAAAAGAGGAAGGTGGGCACACCCAGCAGCGCGGTAATCACGCCTACGGGGAGCTGCTCGGGGGCAATCATGGTGCGCGCTAGGGTATCGGCGAGTACCAGCAGCGTGCCGCCTGCCAGGACGCAGGCAGGTAAAATCAGCCGCTGGTCGTTGCCGAGCAGCAGGCGCAGCATATGGGGCACTACTAGCCCCACAAACCCAATGCTGCCTGCGGTGGTCACGGCGGTGGCGGTCAAGAGGCTGGCGGCAATGTAAATTCCCCACTCCAATGGGCGAACATCCACGCCCAGGGCGGCGGCCTGCTGGGGGCCACGGGCCAGTACGTTGAGGCTGCGCCCCAGGGGTATCAGCAATACACAGGTGGCGATTAATAGCAGCAGCGGCGGCCACGGCGCGCGAGCGTAGGATAAATCCCCCATCAGCCAGTAGAGCATCCCCGGCAGCCGCTCGGCAGGGCTTAGCGCGAGCATCAGGGTAATCACTGCGCCCCACCCCGCGGCCACGACCACGCCCGTCAGCAACAGCCGGGCAGGCGTCCAGCCGCCGCTGCCGTGGGCTAGGCCAAACACTAAAAACGTAGAGAGCAGCGCGCCTAAAAATGCCGAACCCGAAATAAGCACACCGCCCATCCCGGCCAACATGGCCGCCAATGCCCCCATCGATGCCCCGCCGGAAAGCCCCAGTACGTAGGGGTCTGCCAGCGGGTTACGCAGCAGCACCTGCATCAAGGCACCGGCCACCGCCAGCAGCCCGCCCACCGCAAAGGCAGAAAGCGCCCGTGGCAGGCGAAGCTCGATCACCATGGTACGCGCCAGCGCATCGCCCTGGCCCTGCACCACCGCCCAGAGCTGCGCTGCCGAAAGCTGCGCGCTACCCACCGCCAGAGACAATAGCATGGCGGCCACGGCGATCAACGCCAACAGACCAAGGGGTTGCCACAGGCGCGCCACCATCAAGAGGCCCCGCGCTTTTGGCGAGTTTGTTCAAGTTTCTCACACAGAATTTGTGCGCCTTCCAACAGGCGCGGAGTGGGCCGCTGAATTAAAGAAGGTGGCACAAAATAGAGGTTATCGCCCGTTACGGCGGCTAAATTGGGGTACTGTTCCCAGTGGGTGAGCCAGTGGCGGTTCTCCTCCCCCATTCCTCCAGCAATAATGGCCTCGGGGTTGGCGGCCAGCACGGCTTCGTCATCCAGTCTTGGCACCAGCCGTTCCAGCTCGCCAAAGACGTTCTCGCCGCCGCAAAGCTCTACTACCTGACCAATCAGATGTTCGTTATTAACGCTCATCAGCGGCTCGTCCCACACCTGATAAAACGTGGGTACCGGGTCGCGCTCCCTGTAGCGGGCGGTGAGCGCGGCCATGCCGTCTCTAAACTCGCTAGCCGCCTGCCGCCCAGTTGGTTCAGTTCCCGCTAAACGGGCCAGTCGCTCAATGGTGTGGGCGACGTCTTCCACGCTACGCGGCTCGATGTAGAACACCGGCATGCCCAGCGCTTCTAGGGTTTCCATCTGCTCGGCGGGGTTACCTGTTACCCAGCCGATGACTAAATCCGGGGCAAGCCCGACCAGGGCCTCTAAATCAATCCGCGTATGGCTGCCCACCGAAGCCACTTCTTGGGCTTGCGGCGGGTAGTCGCTGTAACTCACCACGGCCACGACCTGATCTCCTGCGCCTGCGGCGTAGGTCAGCTCCGTTGCCCCTGGGGAGAGCGTGGCAATACGCCGTGCAGCGTTGTGCAGGCATACTTCGCGGTCACGATCATCCACCACGCAGCGTGAGTGGTCGTGGCCCTGGACAGGTATGGCTATGAGCAAAAACGCGAGGCCCAAGGCCCCGCGCATTAACCCACGTTGGCTACTGGCCAAAGTGAACACTTAAGAACCCTGCTCGGCCTGCGTTGATGTAGTCACGCGAGGTTTCATACTCTTTATCAAAGGCATTTTCTACCGTAACACGGGCCGTCCAAAGCGGTGCAAACTGCCATCCCGCACGTAGATTAACCAACCCATAGCCACCCAATCGCTGAGTATTAGAGGCATTATCATAGCGGTAACCTTGTGCTACTAACGACCCTCCCAATGACCAATCGCCAAGCTCGCGGTCAGCATCTAGCCGCACACTTTGGCTAGCACGGCGGGCTAGTCGATTGCCTGTTTCCTGATCTTCCGGGTCCAGGTAGGTATAGGCAGCTTGCAGTACCCAGTCGTTGACTTCTACGCCGCTTGAAAGCTCAGCACCGCGAATACGCGCATTATTGACGTTTTGTGGCACCCACAAACCGCTTGGCGTCGGCGCCCAGGCAATCAGGTCGTCGTAGTCGTTTTGGAAGACGGCCACGTCCCAGAACCACTGGCTGTACTGGCCGCGAACGCCCACTTCAACGGTTTCAGATTTTTCCGGATTGAGATCAGGGTTGCCAGAGTTCGGCCAATAGAGGTCATTAAAACTCGGGGCTTTAAACGCCGTGCCTATACTGGCGCGCAGCGTATGGTAGTTATCCAGTTCGTAGCCCAGCGCCAGGCTGCCGGTCACTTCATCGCCATACGCCTCGTTATCGTCATAGCGCAGGCTGGCCTGAACAGCGAATGGCGCAAAGTCCAGCAACGCCTGACCAAAGACCGCCTTGTTATCGCGCTTTTCGACATCATAAGGGCCATCCCAAGGCATATCCCCGGTAATACTACCGGCCACGCTATCGTTCAGATACTCCGCGCCGACAATCAGCTCATGCACACCGGCACTCAAGGTATTCTCCCAGCGAGCCGTGCGTGTCTGGGTGTCGAGAATAGAGCCCCAGTGGTGGTTGACGCTCTCATCGCGTGCTTCACTAAGCGTCAAGCGGCTACGCCAATTGTCGGTAATTGGCAGCTCACCATAAATGCCTGCGACCTGCTGCACATAGTCCGTCGTAGCCAAACTACCACTTTCATCATACTCAGTGGTGCCACGCGCCCTCAGCGCCAAAAAACCGACTTCCGCACCGCTATCGAAGGTATGTGACATGCGTGCCAGCGCCGAGGTATTGTCATAGCCCATATCCTCGCCGCCCTGGCGTACCGGCTGGCCGTCGGTATTGAAATGGCTACCGGCAAAACTGTAGCGCGTGCCGCCTTCGCGTCCAGAAATACCGGCACTTACCCGCTGGGTATTGAATGAACCACCGCCGATGGAAATATTGGGTTGCGGGCCTTGTTCGTCACCATCAGGGGTAAAGAGCTGTATCACGCCGCCAACGGCATCCGCGCCGTAAAGACTACCCCGCGGGCCGCGCACGATTTCCGCGCGGTCAAACATACGAGGATCTAAATACTGAAAAGCGGCACTACCCGCTGTGGCTGAACGCAGCCGAATGCCATCTATCATTAGCACGTTTGCATCGCCGGGCGCACCACGCAAAGAAACGCTGCCGCTTTTACCAAAACTGCCGTTGCTGGTGACATCAACGCCCGGCTGGCCGCGTAGAAGATCGGTTAGGCTGGTGGGGTCTTGGCGGCGAAAAGTAGCTTCATCCAGCACGCTAACGGATGAGAGGCTTTCATTGGCGGTGCGGGGCGCTAATGCAGCGGTGACAACGACAGGATCAAGCGCCGCTAATTCCGTGGTCGCTTCGGCGTACTGGGCCTGGGCTGAAAAGGAGATGGCCAGCGGCAGTGCTGCCATCGCAAATGCCGCCCGTGTGGCGGTGGTGTGAAAACGGTGGTTCATGAAAGGTCCCTTGCTCACTGTGCTCACCCGCACAGCGTGTTTTTAGTGACCGGGCAGGGGCACACAAGGGAAAGCATCGGCTGAACGCCTCTGGTATTCGCCCTGCACATGCCCTCCGCATGCCGGTAATCTTTGGCTTTTTTAGTCGTCACTCTTAGGCCGGTCTCCGGGCTGACGAGCGAAAGAAGGGGCGGCTTAACGTAAGCGCCATACCTTTCCGAACGACCACCTTCCCATGCGTAAGCACAGTGGCGTCTCTAGCCGTTCTTATCTCGATCACCGTTGCGGGGGCAGCGTTGGATTCACAAAAAACGTTCACCAACTTCCCGTTTAATTGATGGCGTTAGTGCCACCAGCACCTGAGAGTGCGCGTAAACTAGCAACTTGTTAGAGGTTGGTCAATTTACCGTCTAGCCTTTCAGCGCCTGTAATAGGCCGTGGCGCACGTACCATACCTGCTCAGCGTGGGCGGCGGCATCCTGGGTGAACCAGCCGTTTAAATCGCGCAGGCGGCGCTGGTCTCGGGCGATGGGCACCAGGCCACGACCCAGTTCGTTGGCAATAATCACCAGCGTGACGTTATCCTCTGCGGCGGTTTGGTTTAGGCGCTGTAAATCTTCCCGCCACTGGGCTCGCCACTCGTCGCTGCTGAAGTCAGAATCCTGCGCGGCGGTGAGCCACTCAAACAAGCCGTGGAGCACCAGCGGCGTATTCGGTAGCATGACGTGGGCGACCTCATGAAGGCGCTGGCCAGGGGCTAAGCGCCACCATACCGCACTGGGGAAGCGTTGTTTTACAGCGTCGCGCTTACCTGCACTGGCACCGCCGATGAATAGTTGCATTGCCATTCTCCTTTTCCATCCTCACCTGCCTGATACGCGAGCTGCCAGCGCCGTCCTTGGGCCTGATGCACAATTCCCTCCCAAAAATCGAGGGTTTCAAAACGGCGGCGTAGCTCACGAATCACACCGCCGTGGGTCACCACTAACACTTTTTGATAGCCATACTGCTGAGTGTGTGCCGCGACATCGTCGAGCCAAGCATCTAGACGTTCGCGCAGCTGGCCAGAAGACTCTCCACCGGGAATTTGCAGCTCTCCGGCGCTATCAATCCAGGCGCGATAGTGCGGCAATTCTTTTAATTCATCGTAAACCTTGCCTTCGTACTCGCCAAAATCGAGCTCCCGTAGGCGCGGTTCGGCATAGACGGGTATACCCGGTTTTGCTGCTTGTGACCACGCCAGCGTTTGCTGGCAGCGGCCAAGGTCACTGGCATAAATCGCGTCAAAGCGTTCATCCATCAGGGCTTTCCGAAGCGTTAGCAGCCCTTCCTCCGCATCGGGAAACAGCAGCGGAATATCCCGCTGGCCCTGGTAACGGCGCTCTAAATTCCAGGCGGTGATACCGTGACGAACTGCCACCAACTCCACATTAAGACCAGTAGCCAAAGCTCTCCTCCTTCAATGGTGGCACCGACCATATCGCCGTTAATGCCGTTAAATAGACGCAGCAGTGCCGCACGCGTCAGCGCTAACCAACACGCGACTGCGACCAGCCATAGCGCCATCGCGGGCCATACCAACACCAGCGGTAGCAGCGGCACCAGCGCTAGCCCAACATCGCGGCAGCTGAGCGACTGCTGCCAGCTCCAGGCCAGGCCGCGTGAGTGGGCGCATGGGGTCAGTACAAGTAGCGCGACTCCCGCCCAACGCCCCAACGCGGGCACCACCATCAGCCACCACAGCGGCGCGTGATACTGCAGCAGCGCCCAGAGCAGCACGCCCTTCCAGGCCAGCAAAAACAGCAGCGCTAACATACCGAAGCTGCCGATTTGTGGGTCTTTCATGATCTCCCAGCGCCGTTCCAGCGGCTGGTTGCTGCCCAACGCATCGGCCAGATCCATCACGCCATCCAAGTGCAGGCCACCGGAAATGGCCACCCACAGGCTAAGCAGTACCAGCGCCGCGATGGGCGATGGGGTTTGCCACTGGCCCAACAGCAGGGCGACACAGGCCAGCAGCGCCCCCACCATCAGGCCCACCAGCGGGTAGGCGCGAATGGCCCAGCGCCGGGTGGCCGGTGTCCAGGGGCAGGCAACGGGGAGCGGCAGACGCGTCAGAAACTGCAGCGCCAGCAGCATGCCGTACAGAGCGTGTTTCATGGTGCGCCAGCCGCCTTCCATTCGATGGACTGCCCGGCCACCACCTCCACCACCCGGTCGGCCTGGGCCGCCAGCCAGCGGTGCAACCCTTGCAGGAATTCCACGTAGCGCCACACCTCTGCCGAGGCAGGCAGGAGCGCTTCGTTGAGATCGTTGGAGACCACCACCAGCGTCACCCCCCGGCGGCGGGCATCGTGAAGCGCACGCACCAACAGCGCAAAGGCTTCTGTTTCACTGACCGGTGCGGCGTCCTCCTGAGTATTGAACATCACCTGGCTGGCCCAGAGGGTCAGGCAGTCCAACAGGGCGGCATGGCCGTTGGACACCTGGGCCACGGCCTGTTCGATGTTGAGCGGGGCTTCCAGGGTGACCCAGTGGTTGGCGCGGCGGGCCTGATGATGGCCTACCCGTTCGGCCATTTCGCTATCGTAGATGTCGGCGGTGGCCACGTAGTAACACGTCTTGCCGTCGGCGTACTGCTGAACACACTGCTCCGCCACCAGGCTCTTGCCCGACCGAGCCCCTCCACTAACAAAGACAATCATTCAGCACCTTTGACAACCGATCATTGGTCACACCATCACGTAGCGCCAGCCTTAGCCAACCACCCTTCAGGCCAGCAAAACCATGGGTATGTCGCGCCAGCATACCTTGGTGAAGCAGGCGCTCAAGCAGCACGATACTGGAAATGCCCCGCTGCCGCTGGGCGGCCCCAGGCCGCACCAGATGAAAGCAGCTGTGGCTGGGCACCACCTCCAGCCCCAGCGCGGCCAGGGCAGCGCCCATGCGTGGCTGCTCACGGGCCAACCACTGGTGGGTACGCCGGGCAAAGCCCTCATCCGCCAGCAGCGGCGGCACCAGTTCAGCAGCCAGATGATTGACGCTCCAGGGCGGTTGCTGCGCCTGAAGCTGAGCGATACGCCCCACATCGGCCAGCACGTAGCCCAGCCGCAGGCCCGGCAGGGTAAAGAATTTGGTCATGGAGCGCAGCAGAATCAACGCCGGGTAGCGTTGGAGCAGCGGAGTCAGCGGTGCAGCCTCCAATGCCAGGTCGATGAAGGCTTCATCCACCACCAGCGAGGCCCCCGGTTTCAAGGCGTCCAGCAGCGCCTCGATAAGCGCCACGGGCAGCAGCGTGCCGGTGGGGTTGTTGGGGCGGCAGACGAACACAACATCAGCGCTGGCTGCCGCCTGCAGCAACGCGGCCGCGGGCGGGTCGAAGGTGCCCGGCAACAGGCCAAGCTCGCTGATGCGCACACCGTGGGCGTTGCAGGCCCGGGCATACTCGCCAAAGGTAGGAGTGACGATCAGCGCCTGCTGGCCAGCGTGGTGCGCCGCCGCCAGAAAGATGGCTTCCGCACCGCCGTTGGTGAGCAGTACCTGCCCCGGCTCCACGCCTGCGTGTTCGGCAATCGCCTGCCTGGCGGCGCGGTAGTCCGGTTCGGGGTAGCGGCCCAGCCCAGCCAGGCGCTGGGCCAGGTAGCCGGTTACCCAGCCGGGCGGGCCCAGCGGGTTCAGGTTGGCGCTGATATCTTCCAGCGGGTGGTCGGCAGGCAGGCCAAAGCGCTGCAGCAGCGCGGCGGCCTGGCCACCGTGGCTTGGCCAATGGTCGAGGGGTAGGTTGCCGGGCTGGCCGCGCATCACCCGGCCCCCGTAGCCATCACGAGGCACAGCTGCAGGAAGAGCAGCAGCAGGAAGAACATCAACCAGGCCCCGTGCATCAGCCAAATCGTGGTAGTGATGTGGCTGGCTTTCAGTAAATCATGGGCGGTGCCCAGCGTGGCCCGGTGTGATACTTGCCCCTGGTAGACGTTGGTGCCGCCCAACTGGACGCCCAGCAAATTCGCCACCATCGCCTCGGGCCAACCCGCGTTGGGGCTTGGATGGCGGGGCGCTTCGCGCCAGGTGGCCGCCAGGGCGCCCCGCCAGCGCAGAGGTGAGCGGTGAAACACCCCATACAGCACGCCCGCCAGCCACAGGCACAGGGCGGTCAGCCGGGCAGGCAGCCAGTTGGCAAGGTCGTCCAGCCTGGCCGAGGCGTAGCCGAAGTCGCCGTAGCGCTCGTTCCGGTAGCCCACCATGGAGTCCAGCGTATTGATGGCCTTGTAGGCCAGCGCCAGCGGCGCGCCCCCCAGCAGCGCAAACAGCAGCGGCGAGGTAATGCCATCGACGGTGTTTTCCGCCACAGTTTCCACCGCGCCCCGGGTAATCTCGGCTTCATCCAGAGCCTGGGTATCACGCCCCACCACTCTGGACAGCGCCTGCCGCGCGCCGGGCAAATCGCCCTGCCGCAACGGGGCGGCAATGGCCCGCCCGGCATCCGCCAGCCCCTTGATGGCCAGCGTGGTGGCCAGCAGCCACAGCTCGGCGGCCAGCCCCAGCCAGGGGTGCACCCACGACAACAGCGCAAGCCCCAGCCAGGCCACCGACAAGGTGCCCAGCACCACCACCAGGGTAAGGCACCCGCCCAACAGGCGCCGCCGCTGGGGGCTGCCTTTGTTCCAGCGGTGCTCCAGGGCGCTAATCGCCTTGCCGATGATCACCACCGGGTGGGGCAGCGCGCGCGGGTCCCCCACGATCAAATCGATGACGATGGCCAGCGCGACCCATCCGGCCAGAGCGGGCAGGCTCAGCAAGTCGAGGCTCATGGTGCCTTGCCACTCACCCCCGCCTGGGAGAACGTGGCCATGTCACTGAGCATAGCGGCGGCAGCCTGTAGCAGCGGGTAAGCCAGCGCCGCCCCACTGCCCTCGCCCAGGCGCATTTCCAGGGCCAGCAGCGGCTGCGCCGCCAGGGCTTCCAGCGCCAGGACGTGGCCCGGCTCCGCCGAACGGTGGCCAAACACCAGGTAGTCGCACAGTGCCGGGGCCATGCGGCAGGCGGTCAGGGCCGCCACCGTGGCAATGAAGCCATCCACCACCGCAGGCACGCGGTGGGCCGCCGCCGCCAGGTACGCACCCGCCATGGCGGCAATTTCCAGGCCGCCCAGCTTGCACAACACCTCCAGCGGGTCGTCAGGATTCGCCTGGCGATTGGCCAGCGCCCGCTCGATAACCGCCGCCTTGTGGGCCTGCTGGGTGCTGTCGATACCGGTGCCCGCCCCCACCATCTGGGCGGCAGGCACCCCTAGCAAGGCCGCCAGCATGGCGCTGCTGGCGGTGGTGTTGGCGATACCCATTTCGCCCACGATGAGCCCATTGGCCCCCGCCTGTACGGCCCGCTCGACCGCTGCCATGCCGGCCTGCATGGCCTGGCGCGCGTCGTCCAGCGGCATGGCGTCGTGGTGCAGCATGTTGGCCGTGCCCGAACGCACGCGGGCATCGGTGGCTCCCGGCAGCGGTCGCGGCGACGCCACACCGACATCCACCACGTCCACCCGAGCTCCCAGCTGGCGGGCAAACACGTTGATGGCCGCGCCCTGCTGAACGAAGTTGGCGACCATCTGCGCGGTCACCTCCTGTGGAAACGCCGACACGCCTTCAGCGGCCACGCCATGGTCGGCGGCAAACACCACCACGGCAGGGCTATCCACCCGAGGGCGGGCGCTGCCCGTGATGGCGCTGAGCTGAATCGCCAGCGCTTCGAGCCTGCCCAGGCTGCCGGGCGGCTTGGTCAAGGTATCGAGGTAGGCACGAGTGCGCTCAGCGGCGGCGGCATCGACGGGGCCGATATCAGGCAGCCAGGGGTAAGCGGCAAGGGAGTCAGAAGCGGCAGCAGAGGACGCGCAGGGAGGCATGGCAGCTCCAGTGGCAGCAAAACCAGAGATGAAGTGATCGCAAGCGCAGCATGGTAACAGATGCGGGCGGCCAGCGGAGCCGCCCGGGCTGTGGTTACCGTACCGGCAATCAGTAAACGGGGGTTTCCTGCCAGCCACCCCCCAGCGCCTTGAACAGCGTGGCCGTGGCCGCCAGCTGTTCACGGCGCGCACCGGCCTGGGCCAAACGGGCCGAGAGCAGGTTGCGTTCGGCGTCCAGGCGCTCCAGCTGGCTCACCTGCCCCTGGTCGTACATCAGCACGGCCAGCTCCCGGGTACGGGCAACGGCCTCCAGCTGTTCGTCGATGGCGGCCAGCCGTCGCTCGCTGAAGTCGTAGCTGTAGAGTGCATCGCGCACTTCGTTGAAAGCGGTCAGCACGGTCAGGCGATACTGCGCTTCGGCCTGTTCGGCCAGCGCTTCGGCGCTTTCCACCCCGGACTGGCTACGACCGAAGTCGAACAGCGGCCCCATCACCGAGGCCCCGACGCCCCAGGTGCGGGCCACATCGCTGAACAGATCACTGGTGCTGGCGGCCGCAGTGCCCAAAAAGGAGCTGAGATTGAGCGACGGCAGGCGGTTGGCCTCGGCCACGCCGATCTGGGCGGTGGCCGCGATCAGCGCCGCTTCTGCCGAGCGAATGTCGGGCCTGCGCTGGAGCATCGCCGACGGCATCACGGCAGGTATGCCCACCGGCTGGGCCAGGTCATCCAGCCGCGACGTGCCGGTGTCCAGGGTAGTCAGCAGCTCATCAGGGGACATGCCCACCAGCGTGCCCAGGGCCCCGCGCAGGGTTTCCACCTGCTGCTTGAGCGACGGCAGCTCTGCCTGCAGGTTGCGCCACTCGGCTTCGGCCTGGCGCAGTTCCAGTTCGCTGATGTCGCCATGCTCGAAGCGCAGCGCCTGAAGGCGATAGGTCTCCTGGTACGCGGCCAGGGTCTCCTCCATCAGCGCTTGCTGGGCTTCGGCACTTTTCAGGCTGACGTAGGTGGTGACCACGTCACCGATCACGCCCAGCTCGGCGGCGTCTCTGGCAAACAGGCTCTCCTGCAGGGCGGCCATGGCCGCAGCGCGCTGGTTGGCCAGCCGCCCCCACAGGTCGATTTCATACTCCAGGCTAGCGGCCAGGGAGTACTGGTTGTTGGTGGAGGTCAGCAGCTCCTGCACGGACTGAACATCGATGGGCAGCAGCTCCTGCACGGGCTGAACATCGATGGGCAGCGCCGCCCCCGGGGTGCGCTCACGGTTGGCTTCGGCCTGATAGCCCACGGTGGGAAAGCGCTCGGCATCGGCAAACCCCAGCTGGGCCCGGGCCTCGCGAATGCGCGCCAACTGAATCGCCAGTTCGAGATTGTCTTCGCTGGCGCGCTCGACCAGCCGGTTCAGCGCCGGGTCTTCGAAGCGCTGCCACCAGCGGTGCCAGTCGTCACGGGCCTGCTGCTCCAGAGTGATATGGGCAGGCCAACTCTCCGGCAGCTCAATGTCGGGCGTTTGATACTCCGGGCCGACCGCACAGCCTGCCAGCAGCAAGGCCAGCGCCGAGGCAGTGGTGAACGGTTTGAGGCGGGGGCCCCACGGGTGATTCCTGTGCACGCTGATCATCCTTGCAGTTCGGGTGAATACCGATTTAGGGCGGCGTTTAACCAAACACCTGTTCGAAGTGGCTAAGAGTACCTATTATAGGGGGCTGACGAAACAGGGGATACATCACACCACCGTGATCCCCCATTGACTTGCAGGGAGGCATTGAATGAGGTTCATCCGCAAGGGGAAGTGGCTACCCACTCTGGCCGGGTTGCTGGCATGCGTGACGTTATTGGCAGGTTGCAGAGACGCCGAAGAGCCCCCCGAGCCTCCGGCTCAGGTGGTCAAACTGTTTGAGACTGGCCAGCAGCAGGCCTTTTCGGGCCGTCGTTTTGTGGGTCGCGTCGATGCCGTGAGCACCGTCAATCTGGCCTTTCAGGTGGGCGGCCGCCTGACCACCTTTCCAGCCGTACAGGGCACCACGCTGGCCAAAGGCGAGCTGATCGCCCAGCTCGATCAAACCGATTACGCCTTGCAGGTGCGCGCCGCGGAAGCGGAATTGTCCCAGGCCCGCCAGCATCTGCAGCGGCAGGAAAATCTGTATCGCCATAACGCCGTCTCCGCCTCGGTGCTGGAAGCGGCCCGCACTGATGCCGAGCTGGCCGCTACCCAGCTGGAGAGCGCCCGCCAGGAGCTGGCCTACACCTCATTGTACGCGCCCTTTGATGCGCTGATTGCCCGCCGCCTGGTGGAAAACCACACCACGCTGCCGCCCAATGCCGAAGTCGTCCGTATTCAGGACATCTCGGAGCTGCGGATTCGCATCAACGTGCCCGAAGCGCTGATGCAGCATCTCGATGGCGAACACGGTTTCAACGCCGAAGCCGAGATCGCCACGCTGCCCGGCGAGCGCATTGCGCTGGAGTACCGCGAACACATCACCGAGCCCGATGAGGTCGCCCAGACCTATCAGGTGGAGTTCGCGCCCGCCCAAGGCGAGCACCTGGTGGCGCTGCCCGGCACCACGGCCACCGTGTTCATCGAGCCCGCCGAGCGGCTGGTGTCCGGGGTGATGATGATTCCAGCCAGCGCCCTGGACACCACCGAGAGCGGTGATTTTCGCGTGTGGGTCTACGACCCCGACGAGGGCACGGTATCGCCCCGGGAGGTCACCGTGGGTGAGCTGAGCGACGACGCCGTGATGCTGGTGGCAGGCGTTCAGCCTGGCGAGTCGATTGCGGCGGCCGGGGTACACCTGCTGCGCGACGGCATGCGCGTCAAACCGCTGGATAACGCCCTCTAGGAGCCGCCATGAACATCGCCAAGCTGTCCATCGAACGGCCTCTCAATACCTGGCTGATCGTGGTGATCTGCCTGTTGGGCGGTATCTGGGGATTCAATACGGTGGGCAAACTCGAAGACCCCGCCTTCACCATCCCCAACGCCATCATCAACACGCCCTACCCCGGCGCCACCGCCGTTGAAGTGGAAGAAGAGGTCACCGAACGTCTGGAGCGCGCCATCCAGGAGATGGAGCAGATCGACGTCATAGAATCGAAGTCGCTGCCCGGGCGCTCGGAAATCCAGGTGGAAGTCCACTCCAGCTACCGCAGCCACGAACTGCCACAAATCTGGGATGAGCTGCGCCACAAGATCAACGATGCCCAGGGGGCCCTGCCCGAGGGGGTGCTGGGCTCCCAAGTCAACGACGATTTCGGTGAAGTGTACGGCCTCTTCTATGCGGTCACGGCCGATGGGTTCACCACGCGGGAGATCCGCGATATTTCGACGTTTCTTCAGCGCGAGCTGCTGGCAGTACCCGGCGTGGCCAGGGTGACCACCGCAGGCGAGCGGGAAGAGACCATCTACATCGACATCTCCAACGAGCGCCTGACCACCCTGGGCATTCCCATCAATCAGGTCATCAACACCATCCAGACCGAAAACGCCGTGGAAAACGCGGGCAGCCTGCGGGTAGGGGAACGCCAGGTGCGGCTGGTGGCGCGTAGCGACATCGACAGCACCGCGCTGATCGAAGCCATCCGCATCGGCCGCCCCGGCACCACCGAACAGGTGTCGCTGATGGATATCGCCACCGTCTACCGCGAGCCCAGCGACCAGCCCAACCAGCTGATTCGCTATAACGGCGAGGATGCCTTCACGCTCGGCATTGCGGGCGCCGCCAACGACAACATCATCGAAGTGGGCGAAGCCGTCGAAGCCCGCATGGAAGAGCTGAAAAGCCGCCTGCCGCTGGGCGTAGAGCTACATCCTCTCTACGAACAGCACCATGTGGTCAACGATGCCATCAACGACTTCCTGCTCAACCTGGCCATGTCGGTGGCCATCGTGATCGGGGTGCTGTGCCTGGCCATGGGCTGGCGCATCGGCGTGGTGGTCGGCAGTACCCTGCTGCTCACCGTGCTGGGCACCCTGCTGTTCATGGGGCTGTTAAACATCGAGATGGAGCGTATCTCGCTGGGGGCGCTGATCATCGCCATGGGCATGCTGGTGGATAACGCCATCGTGGTCGCCGAAGGCATGGTCACCAACATCAAGCGCGGCCAGCGCGCCAAGGAGGCTGCAGGCAGCGCCGCCAAGCGTGCCCAGCTGCCGCTACTGGGCGCCACGGTGATCGGCATCATGGCCTTTGCCGGTATTGGCCTGTCGGACGATGTCACCGGCGAATTTCTCTACTCGCTGTTCATGGTCATTCTGGTGTCCCTGATGCTGAGCTGGCTGCTGGCGATCACCGTCACCCCGCTGTTTGGCTACTACCTGCTGCGCCAGAAAGGCGACGACGAGGATCAGCCCGCTGACGAGCAGCAAGCAGACGAGCACCAGGACGAAAACGAGAACGACGACGAGCCCAGCAAGCGCGAGCTGTACGGCGGCCTGCTCTATCGCGCCTATCGCCGGGTGCTGCTGCTGGCGCTGGGCATGCGCATCGTCACCGTCAGCGCGCTGGTGCTGATCACCGCCGTGTGCCTGTGGGCCTTCAGCCTGATTCCCCAGTCGTTCTTTCCGGACTCCAACACGCCGCTGTTCTTCGTCAATGTGGAGCTGCCCCAGGGCACCGACATTCGCTCGACCGCCGACTACGCCGCCGATATCGAGGCGTATATCCTGGAGCAGGAGGACGTGGTATCGGTGGCCAGCTTCATCGGCCAGGGCGCTACCCGCTTCATGCTCACCTACGCCCCGGAGCAGCCCAACACCGCCTATGCCCAGTTCATCGTGCGCACCGAAGACCTGGACGCCATTCCCGCGCTGGACCAGCGCTTCTACCGAGAGCTGAACGAAGCGTTTCCCAGCGCGCAGGTACGCACCCAGCGGCTGCAGTTCGGCCCGGGCGATGGCGCGGGCATCGAAGCGCGCTTTCAGGGGCCCTCCCCGGAAGTGCTGCGCTCGCTGGCCGACCAGGCCCAGCGCATCATGGCCGACAGCCCCTACCTGATCGACCAGCGTACCGACTGGCGTCAGCAGGAGTTGGTGGTGCGGCCGCGCATCAACGAGGAGCGCGCCCGCATTGCCGGGGTCAGTCGTGAAGACATCACCCAGACTCTACAGTTTGCCTCGTCGGGCATTCGGGCAGGCACCTACCGTGAAGGCGAGCACCTGCTACCCATCGTTGCCCGCCCACCGGCGGCCGAGCGGGACGATGTGGCACTGCTGGAAAACCGCAACGTGTGGAGCGCCGCGCAGCAGCGCTTCGTGCCCATCAGCCAGGTGGTCTCCTCCTTCGATACCGATAGCGAGGAAGCGCTGATTCAACGCCGCAACCGGGTGCGCACGTTGACCGTCGGGGCCGACCCCGCCGAGGGCTATACCGCCGCCCAGGCCTTCGGCGGCATTCGCGAAGAGATCGAGGCCATGACGCTGCCACCGGGCTACCAGCTGAGCTGGGGAGGTGAACACGAGGATTCCGGCGATGCCCAGGAGGCGCTGGCCCAGCAGTTGCCCATCAGCCTGCTGGTGATGCTGCTGACCTCGATTTTGCTGTTTGGCAAGCTCAAGCAGCCGCTGATCATCTGGCTGGTGGTGCCCATGTCGGTGTGTGGCGTGGTGATTGGCCTGCTGGTGACCGGCCTGCCCTTCTCGTTTACCGCCCTGCTGGGCATGCTCAGCCTGTCGGGCATGCTGATGAAAAACGCCATCGTGCTGGTGGACGAGATCGATGGGCAGATCAAGGAGGGCAAGGCGCGCTTTTCTGCTCTGGTGGACGCCAGCATCAGCCGCTTGCGGCCGGTCTTCCTGGCCGCTGGTACCACCATCCTCGGCATGCTGCCGCTTTTGGCCGACGCCTTCTTCAACAGCATGGCGGTGACCATCATGGGCGGCCTGGCGTTTGCCTCGCTGCTGACGCTGATTGCCGTACCCACCCTGTATGCCATGCTGTTCCATATCAGCAGCGACGAGGTCGACTCCTGAGCAGGCGCGTTCGGCCCATGAGCGCTTTTTGGCTATCATGGGCTGGACGCTGGGATCATCCGACTCATCCTTTCGGGTAATAAAACTACAACTTAATCTATAAATAGCGTTTTTATTGCCGTAAAGTCTCTTATATCGACGCCATAAGATGTAAAATAACTACAAATCTGGATTCACCGTCTCTACACATGCAGAGGTCTCTATGCCTGGTTCAACACCCGCCACACTCAATCCTACGGTTGCTAAGGTTACCCAACGCATTCGTGAACGCTCTGCCGAGCGCCGCGCTCTCTACGAGCGCCGCATGGCCGACCAGCACAAGCGTGGCGTGCATCGTGCCGAGCTCTCCTGCGGCAACCTGGCCCACGGCTTTGCTGCCTGTAGCGCCCAGGAGAAAGACTCCCTGAAGCTGATGAACAGCGCCAACCTAGGGATTATTTCTTCGTACAACGACATGCTCTCGGCCCACCAGCCGTTCGAAACCTTCCCGGAAACCATCAAAGCGGCCGCCCGCGCCATGGGTTCTACCGCGCAGTTTGCCGGTGGCGTACCCGCCATGTGCGATGGCGTAACCCAAGGCCAGCCGGGCATGGAACTCTCGCTGTTCTCCCGCGACGTGATTGCCATGGCCACCGCCGTGGGCCTGTCGCACAACATGTTTGATGCCGCTCTTTACCTCGGCGTATGCGATAAAATCGTTCCCGGACTATTCATCGGCGCGGCGCGTTTTGGTCACTTGCCCGCCATGTTCGTACCCGCAGGCCCGATGCCGAGCGGCTTGCCGAACAAGGAGAAAGCGCGCATTCGCCAGCTCTACGCCGAAGGCAAGGTGGGCCGCGAGGAGCTGCTGCAGGCGGAGTCCGACTCTTACCACAGCCCAGGCACCTGCACCTTCTACGGCACAGCCAACTCCAACCAGCTGATGATGGAAGTGATGGGCCTGCACCTGCCGGGCACCTCGTTCGTCAACCCGGGCACCGAGATGCGCGAAGCGCTCACCCGCTACGCCACCGAGCAGGCCATTCGCAACACCGAACCCGGCGGCGAGTACCGTCCGTTCTATAAGCAGATCGACGAGCGCGCCATCGTCAACGCCGTCGTTGGCCTGCTTGCGTCTGGCGGCTCTACCAACCATACCATGCACCTGATTGCTATGGCGGCAGCGGCGGGCATTACCCTCAACTGGGATGACTTCACCGATCTGTCAGCGGTCACGCCCAGCATCATGAAGGTGTACCCCAACGGCCAGGCGGATATTAACCACTTCCAGGCAGCGGGCGGCATGAGCTACCTGTTCCGCGAGCTGCTGGGCGCGGGCCTGCTCCACGGCGATATTCCCACGGTGTTTGGCACCGACCTGACCGCTTACACCCAAGAGCCCTTCCTGGAAGATGGCAAAGTGGTATGGCGCGAAGGCCCGGAAAACAGCCTGGACGAAGAAGTGCTGCGCCCGGTCGCTACACCCTTCGCCCCCACCGGCGGCCTGACCGTGATGAAAGGCAACCTGGGACGTGGCGTCATCAAAGTCTCGGCGGTAGCCGAAGAGCACCGTGTAGTAGAAGCGCCGGTGAAGATCTTCGAGGATCAGAACGAAATGAAAGCGGCGTTTGAGTCGGGCGACCTGGACCGCGACGTCATTGTGGTGGTTCGCTTCCAAGGCCCCAAAGCCAACGGCATGCCCGAACTGCACAAACTCACCCCCTTCCTGGGCGTACTCCAGGACCGTGGCTTCAAAGTTGCCCTCGTCACCGATGGCCGCATGTCTGGCGCATCGGGCAAAGTGCCCGCCTCCATCCATATGAGCCCGGAAGCGCTCGACGGCGGCCCGCTGGCCAAGCTGCGCGATGGTGACGTGGTACGCCTGGATGCCAACGCCGGCACGTTGGAAGCCAAAGTAGACGCCGCCACCTGGGCCGAGCGTGAGCTCGTTGTCGCCAATTTGGATCACTACCATGTGGGCCTGGGCCGCGAGCTGTTCTCGGGCTTCCGCCACTTGGCAATGCGCGGCGAAGAGGGCGCGGGCTCGTTGGGCGGCTTCGAAGCCGACGATCTCGCTCGTCAAGAAGGTCAGATTTTTCAAGAGGACGCCTGATGCGACCGGCATTAATCGGGGACATTGGCGGCACGAATGCTCGTCTGGCGTTGGTCACGCCGGGCGAAGTCACGCCCCACGACATTCTTAACCTACCCTGCGCCGATTACCCCGGCGTGATCGAAGCGATTCAGGACTATCTCGCTCGGGTAGGCGCAACGGGCGATAACGCCCCGCAAGAAGCCTGCTTGGCGTTCGCCTGCCCGGTGCACGCCGAGCGGGTAAAGATGACCAACAACCATTGGGACTTTATGAAAAGCGACGTTCAGCAGGCGCTGAATCTGTCGCTGTTCAAAGTCATCAATGACTTCACCGCCCAGGCGTTGGGCGTACCCCACGTAGGGGAAGATAACCTGGTGGAAGTGCAGCCTGGGGAAGCCCAGTCGCACTCGACCCGCTTGGTCATCGGCCCCGGTACAGGTTTGGGCGTGGCCGGGGTGTTCCCCGGCCAGCACGCCTGGATTCCGCTGCCGACCGAGGGCGGCCACGTCACCTTTGCGCCTACCGACACCACCGAACGCGCGCTGCTGGACGTGTTCTTACAGCGCCACCAGCGGGTGAGCGTCGAGCGCATTCTGTGCGGCCAGGGGCTGCTAGAGCTATACCAAGCCCACTGCACCCTGGAAGGCCAAACGCCGCGCTGCGAGACCCCCGCCGAAGTGACCCAAGCGGCCAACCAGGGCGATGCCCTGGCCACGGCTACCCTGCTGCGCTTTTTGAAAATTCTCGGCGACGTGTGCGGCGATGCCACCCTGACCATGGGTGCGCGCGGCGGCGTGTATCTCTGCGGCGGTATTCTGCCCCGCCTGTTGGACTGGCTGCCCAAGTGTGAGCTGCGCGCAAGCTTTGTCAATAAAGGGCGCATGGGCGCTTACAACGCCGACATCCCGGTGAGGATTGTGACTCACCCGTGGACCGGCCTGCTGGGTGCCGCCGAAGCGCTACATAACGAAGAAGTCTTTTAACAGATTGGAACACGCCATGGCTGCTGTAACGTTCAACGTGCCGTTTGTACTCGGCATGATGCGCCTGCATGAAGCGCAAGAGATGCACCAAGCGAGCCACTTGGCCGACTGGATCGAAGCTCGCTTAGAACAGGGTTTGCACTGGTTCGACCATGCCGACATTTACGGCAACGGAGCATGCGAAACGCTGTTTGGCCAAGCGCTGCGCGCCCGCCCGGCCCTGGCCAAGCGGTTGAATGTCGTTACCAAAGCCAGCATCGCCAACGACAATCCGGCACCGGGTTCCGGCAAGATCAAGCACTACAATGCCAGCCCGGAGTACCTAAGCCGCGCCATTGACGATGCGCTGGGCCGCTTGGGTGTCGAGCGTCTGGATCACTTTCTGATTCACCGCCCGGACCTGCTGATGGACGCCGCCGCAACAGGCCGTGCGCTGGATGACGCCATAGAGGCAGGCAAAATCGGCGCGGCGGGGATTTCCAACCATCTGCCCAGTCAGTGGCGCCGACTGCAACGCCATATGCATCACCCGCTACGCGCCAACCAAATCGAGCTTTCGATTGCCCATAGCGCGCCGTTGTTTGACGGCAGCTTTGACGACCTCGGTGCCGATGGCCATGCGCCCATGGCGTGGTCTCCGCTGGCGGGCGGCCAACTGATGCAGGGTGAAGTGAGCCGCGTATTGAACCGTTTAGCAGGCGAGCTTAACAGCACACCCGGCGCGCTGGCGCTGGCCTGGCTGCGCACCCTGCCCGGCCGCCCAGTACCGGTGGTAGGCAGCGTGAAACCGGAGCGTATTGCCAATATGCTGAACGGCCCGGAAACGCTGCCCAGAGAAGCCTGGTACGAACTGCTGGAGGCCGCCCGCGGCCACTGCGTCGCTTAGTACGCTCACTCAACATTGATGCCAATAATGACAAGGAAAGACCTATGACACCGGTGATTGCTTTCGGTGAAGCCTTGATTGATATGCTCTCTAGCCGGTTAGGCGATAACACAGGGCAGGAAACCTTTACCCCCTACGCTGGCGGCGCGCCCGCCAACGTGGCGGTGGCCTGCGCGCGGCTCAACGTTCCCAGCCAGTTTTTGGGCATGGTGGGTGACGATACCTTTGGGCACTTTCTCATCCGTGAGCTGAAAAGCCACGGCGTGGATACCCAGGGCGTCGTGCTTACCAAAGAAGCCCGCACGGCGCTGGCGTTTGTCTCCCGCGACAGCAGCGGCGAGCGCACTTTCGATTTCTACCGCCCACCGGCCGCCGACCTGCTCTACCGCTTGGAACACCTTCCCCACGGCGTGTTCGAGCAGCCCGCCATCGTTCACCTATGCAGCAACAGCCTGACCGACCCCGAAATTGCTGAGACCACTCTCGCGATTGCCGCCATGGCCAAGCGCGCAGGCTGCCTTGTGAGCGTGGATGCCAACCTGCGCCACAACCTGTGGGCAGAGGGTGCGGCAGATCCTTGGCTGGTCACCGAGCTGGTCGATAGCGCCGAGCTGGTCAAAGTCTCTCTCGAAGAGCTGGACTACCTGCGTGGCGACCACCCACCTGAGGCGTGGTTAGCCGAGCGCATGGCCGCAGGGGTGAAGGTGATTGTGATTACCGACGGCCCCAATAATGTGGTACTCAAAGGCATCGGCATTGACCAAACCGTGACGCCACCCAGCGTCACGGCCGTCGACACCACCGCCGGTGGCGATGCCTTTATTGGCGGCCTGCTCGCGGAGCTTTCAAGCTACGGCATCAGCGAGAGCTGGCACCAGGACAGCGCGTTGCTCACCCGCGCAGTGGACATTGCCTGCCGCTGCGGCGCCCACGCGGTCACCCGCCCCGGCGCCTATGCCGCGCTGCCCACCCACGCTGATATTGAAGCCCTGCGCAGCTCGGCAGGCTAGCACTGAGCGTCGTCGAGGCTGCTACTCGACGGCGCTTTGGATGCCCCCTTCTGCCACCTCCACCCGCCCGCTGACGACTTCCAACGTCACCGGCTGACGGCGATGATCGACAAAGCTAACCTGAGTGATGCTGCGCTGTTCAGTGGCCCCGTCGACCAACATTTCCAGCGTGCCGTGATCGCACCACCACGTTACCGTCACCGTTAACCCATCGACGCTGCCCGCCGCGTGGTCGCAGGCAAAGTGCTCATCAAAGGCGGCCTGACCGTTACTCCCTTGACGCTCATAGTGTAGCGACGTTGTTGATTCACCTGCGGTCAGCCATAGCCGCTGCTGATAGCCCTGCTGCAGCGACAGCGCCAGCCTTGTGCCTGCTTTAAGCACCAGCGTCAGCTGGCCGTAAACCGCCGCGCCCTCTGGCAAAGCAATGCAGTGCTCCCCTGCCGTTTGAAGCGAACGAGGCGATATGTGGCTTGGGGCGCTGAGCGCTTGAGCTGCTTCGCGAGCAAAGCGCTGTCGTAACCGCACCCCACGACAAGTCGCACGCAGCGTCAGCTCTCGCGGCAAGCTCATGGTGCCCCGCCAGCCCGTTTCGGGGGCATGGTTGGCGTACTGCCAGTTGTTCAACCACGCCAGCGCAAGCTGCCGCCCGGGGGTATTCGACCAGCTCTGCATCGCGTAGAAATCCCGCCCTTCGTCCATCATCAGCACGACGTCGGCAGCGTTGTCATTGGTGAAATGCTCGCCATCGAACGCGCCAATGAAGTACTGGGTCAACGAGCCAAACGGGTTATCCGGCGTGGCGCCAATGCCCACCACCAGCACCCAGCGGGTGGCGGGCTCATTCGGCCCAGCGCCGTCCACCGGCAGCTCGAACAGGTCCGGACACTCCCAGGGGTGCTGAGTATGCGCGCCCTCGCCTTTGCCAAAGGCGCTGGCAAACTGCCACTCCAGCAGGTTATGGGAGGTATAGAAGTGAATCTCCTGCCCACAGGCCAGCGCCATCACCCAGCGCTGGCTAGGGCCATGCCAAACCACTTTAGGGTCGCGAAAATCTTTAAACCCAGGCGGCGGCAGAACCGGATTCCCCTCGTAACGCTGCCAGGTACGGCCCCTGTCGCGGCTATACGCCAAGCACTGGGACTGCTGGTAATCTTCTGGGTCATCTGAGAGCACCCGGTGGCAGGTGTAAAACGCCAGCAGCCCCGGCTGGCCGTCAAACAGCCCCGTGACATCGTGCTCATCCACCACGGCGCTACCCGAAAAGCAAGCGCCGTCTTCGTTGGGTGCCAGCGCGATGGGCAAATGCTGCCAGTGGCACAGGTCGCGACTGACCGCATGCCCCCAGTGCATCGGCCCCCAGACGGTGCTGAACGGGTGGTACTGATAAAACAGATGGTACTCGCCCTCGAAAAACACCAGCCCGTTGGGGTCGTTCATCCACCCCATCGGGGGAGTAAAATGCAGCGCAGGATGCTGAGGCTCAAAATCCGCTAACGTCATGCTTAAAACCTTAACTTAATCGGTCAACTTAATCGTTTAAGTTAGCGTATCACGCCTATTAACTAACGGAAGTATCCCCTTTAGGTGTAGACGTAAAAAAGCCCGAGCATGGCGACATGCTCGGGCAAACGTCTTGCTCACACGACCCGACATCAGTGAGGCAAGTGACGAGAGTGCTCGGTACTGTGTTTTACATAAGTGGTGGAACCGTTTAGTGGTGGAAACGCTCCGCTGCTTGGCGGGCCAGTTCGCGAATGCCGTCCCAATCTTCGGCATCGACCATTGCTTTCGGCGTCAGCCAGGAGCCGCCGACACACATCACGTTGGGTAGTGACAGGTAAGATTCAGCGTTATCAACGGTGATACCGCCCGTGGGGCAGAAACGCGCTTCAGGAATTGGCGCGCCGAACGCTTTGATCGCCTTGGCACCGCCGCTGGATTCCGCGGGGAAGAACTTGAAGCGGCGGTAGCCGTACTGCCAGCCGGTCATCAGCTCAGAAATGGTAGAAACGCCCGGCAGCATCGGCACGGGGCTCTCTACGCCGTAGCGGTAAAGCGCGTCGGTGGCACCTGGCGTAACAACGAAATCAGCGCCGACTTGCTCGGCTTGGCGATATTGCGCGGGCGTCAGCACGGTGCCGACCCCAATGCTGGCACCCGGTAGCGCCTCTTTCATGCGCTTGATGGCTTCCAGGGCGCAGTCGGTACGCAGGGTAATTTCCAGCACGGTCAGGCCGCCTTCGACCAGAGCTCGGCCCAGCGGCACGGCGTCTTCCAGGCGCTCGATGGTGATCACCGGGATCACTTCGGCTTTTAGGCAGATGCTGTCTAGCTCGGCGGTGCGCGTTGAGGGAAGCTGTTTATCGATGGTCATCAGTGAGTCTCCAAGCAAATTGTTATTGGCGAAGGCGGTTTATTAGGGCGCCCAGTAGATCGCCAGCGGGCAAGATAGAAACGCGCGAATCGGCAGCGTGCGAACATCGTCACCACCCATGGCGTTGGCCAATACGGCACGCTTATCGTCGCCGGTGATATGTAGAATGTGGCGCTTCGCCTGATGCAGGCGGTCCGCCGAGAAGGTAATACGCGGCTGCGGCTGGCTGGGGGTGCGCACGGCCACTAGCGGCTCATCGGTAGAAAGCGCTAGGCCCAGCTCTTGGCTATCGGGGAACAGCGAAGCCGTGTGGCCATCGCCGCCCATGCCTAAAATGACGACGCTCGCGGGCCAGGCAAGTCCTGCCGTTGCTTCTGCCACCGCTGGCACGCCCTCTTCCGGGGTGCCAGCGTCCGAGGTGAGCGGCACGAAGTTAGCCGCCGCCGCCGGGCCCTGCAGCAGGTTCTCGCGCACCAGCTTGGCGTTGCTGTCGCTGCTTTGCTCATCTACCCAGCGCTCGTCGGCCAGGGTGATATCTACCCGCGCCCACTCCAGCGGCTTTTGTGCCAGCGCCTTGAAAAACGGCACGGGCGTTGAGCCACCGGAGACCACCAGCAGCGCACGTGATTGGTTGACAAGGTCATCGGCTAGCGCCTGATAGACGGCTTCCGCTAGCTGCTCGGCTAGCGCTTGACGTGCTTCGCTCATGTTAATAATCCTCGTACCAGCTGCGGCCATCCTGGGTAATCATGGCAATAGAGGCGACCGGCCCCCAAGAGCCTGCCGGGTAGCGGCGCGGCGGGGTTTCGCGTGCTTTCCAGCCGCTGATGAGCTGGTCGCACCAGCGCCACGCGTGCTCCACTTCATCCCGGCGCACAAACAAGTACTGCTGGCCTTTCATGACTTCTAGCAGCAGACGCTCGTAGGCATCCGGGATACGCGATTTCGGGAAGGCGCTGTTGAAATCCAGGTGCAGCGGGCCAGGGCGCAGGCGCATGCCTTTATCCAGGCCGCTATCCTTGGTGAGCACCTGAAGGGCAATGCCCTCTTCCGGCTGCAGGCGGATAATCAGCTTGTTGGAGGCGATGCCGCGCTGGTCCGGATCAAAGATGTAGTGCGGTTGCTGACGGAAATGAATGACGATTTGCGACAGTTTCTCCGGCATCCGTTTACCGGTACGCAGATAGAACGGCACGCCAGCCCAGCGCCAGTTGGACACTTCGGTCTTCATGGCCACGAAGGTTTCGGTCTGGCTTTGGGTGTTGGCGCCCTCTTCTTCCAGGTAGCCCGGCACGGCCTGGCCATCGCTGGTACCGGCAATGTACTGGCCACGCACCACGTCGCGGCCCAGCGCTTCGCCGGTAAACGGCTTCAGCGCCTTGAGCACTTTTACCTTCTCATCGCGGATGGCATCGGCATCCAGGTTGGAGGGCGGGTCCATGGCGATCAAGCACAGCAGTTGCAGCAGGTGGTTCTGCACCATATCCCGCAGCTGGCCCGCATCATCAAAGTAGCCCCAGCGGCCTTCAATACCCACTTTTTCGGCGACGGTAATCTCGACGTGGGAGATATGGTTCTGGTTCCACTGAGTGCCGAACAGCGGGTTGGCAAAGCGCAGGGCGATCAGGTTTTGAACCGTCTCTTTACCCAGGTAGTGGTCAATGCGGTAAATGCGTGATTCAGGGAACACGGCACCGATGGCGTCATTGATCTCTTCTGAAGAGGCCAAGTCATAACCAATCGGCTTTTCCACTACCACGCGGGTATCGTCATCCAGGCTGTTGCTGGCCTGGAGATTGCGGCAAATGTCGCCATAAATACGCGCGGCGACGGAGAGGTAGACCACCATTGGGCGCTTGCTGCCTTCGCGCCACTGGCGAATGGCGTCGTAGCCCTCTGCGGTGGCAAAGTCGAGCTTGAGATACTCTAAGCGGTTCAGGAAGCGTTCAAGGCTTGCCTTGTCCTGCTCCTCTTTTTTCAGGCGCTTCTGCAGCGCGCCCTTGACCAGCTGACGGAACGCGGCAGTGTCGTGCTCCTGACGCGCCAGCCCCATGATCCGCGTGCTTTCGGGCATTAAGCCTTCGCGGTCAAGATGATACAGCGCAGGAAACAGCTTGCGCATGGCAAGGTCGCCTAGCGCCCCAAAAAGCGCTAAATCAATAGCGTGATTCGGATCGCCCAGCGGGGCATGTGACTGGCTCATCTCAGCTCCTATTTATAATTAGGCCATCTAATGTAGTTAGATTACCTAAAATCTATCTCATATGAGGCACTATACACAATAATTCGTGTAATTTTACTACAAAATATTATCGCCTGCTGCCCTTTCCGGTGGGTTTTACAACGACGATGTCGCGCCCTGACCGCCTACGCTTCTACCTTTACTCTACGCCCCTTGGATACGCCACCCCTCCTCCCCCCAAGGAGGAGGTGGCCTTGCGCTGAATTAGAGACGCTGGCAGTGAACAAAGCACGTCCAACAACGAACGTGCCCGACAACAACAACGTCACAACGAGGTATGCACATCATGGCAATGGTTCGTCCATTTTTCACGCCGCTGCTCGCCGCTACGCTAGCAGCCACCGCCACACTCCCCGCCTTCGCCTTTGAGGATGACCGTTTAACCATCTGGATGGGCGACAATAAAGGCCAGGAAGGCATCCGCGCGGTCGCCGACCAGTTCTTAGAAGAGACCGGCATCGAAGTGGAAGTCGTGTTTCCGGACAACCTGACCGACCGCTTCCAGCAGGCGGCAGGCAGCGGCCAAGGGCCGGATATCGTGATTTGGGCCCACGACCGCATGGGTGAATGGGCACAGAGCGGCCTACTCAAACCGATTGCACCCAGCGACAGCTTCCGTGAAGCGTTCTACGACTTCACCTGGGAAGCCGCGCTGTGGAACGGCGATACCTATGCCTACCCGATTTCCGTGGAATCCCTTGGGCTGATTTATAACAAGGCGTTAGTGGATACCCCGCCCGACAGCTTCGCGGAACTGATCGAACTGGACGCCACCCTGGCCCCCGAGGGTAAAAAGGCCATCCTGTTCGACTACAGCGAGCCCTATTATGGCTGGACCCTGCTGGCCGCCAACGGCGGTTACCCGTTCAAGCAAACCGATAGCGGCTATGATGTCAGCGACATTGGGGTCAACAATGCCGGTGCCCTACAGGGGGCCGAGCTGCTGGTGGAGCTGATCGATAGCGGCGTAGTGCCCCGGGGCACCGACTACAACCTGATGGATACTCGCTTCAACCGGGGCGAAGTCGCTACCATGATCAGCGGCCCCTGGGCGTGGCCCAACCTGGAGCGCAGCGGCATCGATTATGGCGTGGCGCTGCTGCCCCGGGTAGGCGACGAGCGCGCCCGACCGATGTTTGGCGTGACGGCCGCGATGATCAACTCCGCCACGCCCAACGACTTCCTGGCGGTGGAGTTTTTAGAGAACTACCTGCTCAGCGAAGAGGGTATGCGCACCTTCAACAGCGATGGTTCGCTGGGTGCGGTTGCCCATATCAACTATCAGGCGGAGCTGGCGGATAACCCCAACATTGCCGCTACGCTGGAAAACGCCGAAGTGGGCATGCCGATGCCCAACATTCCTGAAATGGGTGCGTTCTGGGCCGCCATGGAGCCAGCGCTGCAAAACATCGGCAGCGGGCGCCAATCGCCCCAGGAAGCGCTGGATGCCGCTGCACGGCGCATGCGTCAGTAGCCTCTCTTTTTTGCCCATCTGCCCAGCGGCATTAGCCGCTGGGCAGCTTTCAGGAAGCCATCATGTATACCACCAACGCGTCTCGTGGCCTTCCCCGCCATCGCTCTCGCCATCTTACTGAACGCTACACACGCTGGGCCATGCGTGGCGTGATTGCTGTTTTGGTGATTGCGCTACTTTGGTTAGTCTTGGCCTTTCATTTGAACGGCCAGTGGATGTTCGCACTGCTGTTTCTGCTTCTCGGCGGCTCGCTGGGCGTGGTCTTCACCAAGCGTTCGCTGATGAGCCACCGCTATATTTTCCCAGCCGTGGCAGGGCTGGGGGTGTTCGTCATTTTTCCACTGATCTACACCTTCGGGATCAGCTTCAGCAACTACAGCTCCACCAACCTGCTCTCGGAAGAGCGGGTGCGCGACCAGCTCATGAGCCAAACCTATCAAGCGGAGGGTAACGCCTTTGACCTAGCGCTCTACCCCGAAGGTGATTTGGTACGGCTCTATTTAGAGAGCCCTCAGGGCCAGCGGTTCGTGTCTTCCCCACTCAATTTGGCCAATCAGGAAAACCGCCAGATTGGCGTTCAGGCCACCGATGCCCCACCCGCACAGGAAGCGCTGGGCATGCGGGCCGTTATTCAAGCACGGGATGCCCTGCAAGGCTTGCGGCTGGTCACTCCAGACGGCAGCGAACTGCGTATGGCGGGCTTGCGCCAGTTTGCTCCGATGGTGAACCGCTACGAAGCCCGCGAGGATGGCGCGCTATATGACCGTCGCGATGAGCGGCTGCTCACGCCCGACCCCAGCATTGGGTTTTTCGTGGCTGACGACGGCGAGCAAATCACCCCCGGCTGGCCAGTGAACATAGGCTTAGCCAACTACACCCAGATTTTTACCGACCCGGACATTCGCGGCCCGTTCATGCAGATTTTTGTGTGGACCTTCGTATTTGCCGCCCTCACCGTGGTGTTTACCCTGGCTGTCGGTTTCGTACTGGCGTCACTGCTGCAGTGGGATCAACTCAAAGGCAAGGCCATTTACCGTACGCTGCTGATTCTGCCCTATGCGGTGCCAGCGTTTATCTCGATTCTGATTTTCAAAGGCATGTTCAACCAGCACTTTGGCGAAGTGAACATGATTCTGGACACCTTGTTTGGGGTGCGCCCCGAGTGGTTTACCGACCCGTGGATGGCACGCAGCATGCTGCTGATCGTGAACACCTGGTTAGGCTACCCCTACATGCTACTGCTCTGCATGGGCTTGATTCAGGCCATTCCCCAGGATTTATACGAAGCCTCGGCGGTAGACGGCGGTGGCCCGCTCACCAACCTGTTCAAAATCACCCTGCCGCTGATCATCAAGCCGCTCACGCCGCTGCTGATTGCCGCCTTTGCGTTCAACTTTAATAACTTCGTGCTGATCGCGCTGCTCACGGGTGGCAACCCGGACATTCTGGGCGCCAGCACCCCGGCGGGCACCACCGACCTGCTGGTGAGCTACACCTACCGCATCGCCTTCCAGGATGCCGGACAGAACTTCGGCCTCGCGGCGGCCATTGCCACACTGATTTTCCTGCTGGTGGCGGGCATGTCGCTGCTCAATTTGCGCCTTTCCAAAGTGAAGGTATAGGAGGTTACACATGGCCATGGTTCAACCCCGCTCCGTTGGTGTGCGCCGCCTAGGGGCGCACTTAGCGCTGATCTGCTTTGTATCGCTGATTGTCTTTCCGCTGCTGCTGGTCATCTCGATTTCATTTCGCGAGGGCAACTTTGCCACCGGCAGCCTGATTCCAGAAAATTTCTCGCTGGAGCACTGGTCGCTGGCGCTGGGGATTCCTTGGGAGCGGCCAGACGGCACCGTAGTGCAGCCGCCCTTCCCCGTGCTGCTCTGGCTGTGGAACTCCATCAAGGTGGCGGTGGTGTCGTCGGTGCTGATTCTCATGCTCGCTACCACCAGCGCCTACGCGTTTGCCCGCATGCACTTCAAGGGCAAAGCGCCGCTGCTCAAAGGTATGCTGATTTTTCAGATGTTCCCAGCGGTGCTCTCACTGGTGGCACTGTATGCCCTCTTTGACCGGCTGGGGCAGTTCGTCGGTTGGCTAGGCATCAATACGCACGGCGCGCTGATTGTGGCTTCGCTGGGTGCGGTAGCGCTGCATATCTGGACGATCAAAGGTTATTTCGAATCCATCGATGGCTCGCTTGAGGAAGCTGCCATGGTGGATGGCGCCAGCACTTGGCAAGCGTTTCGCTACATTCTGCTGCCGCTCTCTATCCCAATCTTGATGGTGGTGTTCATTCTGGCGTTTGTGATGAGCATTATGGAGTACCCCATGGCCTCGGTACTGTTGGTCGACGAGCACAAGCTGACGCTCGCCGTGGGTGCCCAGCAGTACCTAGCCGACCACAACCAGCGCTGGGGTAACTTCGCCGCCGCTGCTGTTCTCTCCGGCCTACCGATTACCGTGGCGTTTTTGATCTGCCAACGCTGGATTATCGGCGGTTTAACCGCAGGGGGTGTGAAGGGTTAAGCAGGAACTTACTAGGCTGTTTCCTCGCTTGAGCATGTTGCTCATGACCGGCGCTCATCAGCGCCGGTTTTTTATGGGTTAGGTAATCTTTAGCACTACCGTCGTAACTACTGCCGTGATCGTTCATGCTAAGAAGCCCATTGGCGGCCCAAGGAGTTAGGTTTTTGGACTGATGGTGCGTTCTTCTCGTTACTGCTATGTTGAAAGATTGTTCTTGGCTGAAGCGAGGAGCGCGATTATGGCGGGTGGATGGGCGAAAGATGGCGCTGAACACGAGCAGATGGAGAGCACGCTGGAGGATGCGGTGCAGCGTGCGCGTAGCCAATTACCCCGCGGCGAAAGTCTTGAGTTTTGTGAGGAGTGTGGCGACCCCATTCCCGAAGCACGCCGCAAGGCTATTCCTGGCGTTCGACTCTGTGTGGTGTGTCAAGGTGAATTGGACAAAAAGCAGTCGGCTTATAGTGGCTACAATCGTCGGGGCAGTAAGGATAGCCAACTGCGTTGAATGGGGTTGTATGTCTACGCGTCCTGGTCGGTGTCCGGCAACTGCTTGAAATAGACATAGCGGTGAAGGCGAATCGCTGGGCGAATCAGCATTCGAGAGCGACGGTGTTGCCGTCCGGTACTTGGACGTCGGCGGGCGTCATGTCAGCCAGCGCGACGTGACTGAAGAATGCAATCAAGATAGCGGCAAGAGTATGCTGGATGGTCATTTCAGTCTCCTTGGGTTTTGTATCAACCGCTTTAAATAGCGGCTGTATAGGGGATACACACAAGGAGACCGATTGGATGCACTCTTTTTAAAAAGAGTTTAATGATTTAAAAAATTATCGGCTTACCCCATCCACCGTGACTTGGCGTGGGCAGGCGTTGCCGTTGGAGTCAAACAGATGGCAGCGCTGGCCTGCGATTCCCAAGCGCGAGACCTGGCCCTCCTCCAGCCGCGTCAGGCCATCCAGGCGCTGGGTTAAAGGGGTATCGATACCCGCCACCTGCCAGTGGGCCAGAGTTTCATAGCCCAGCTTTTCGGCCACCATCAGGGTCGCGCTCAGCGTTGCATCCGCTTGCTCAGCCGCCACGAAGTCTTCGGCACGCAGTCCCAGGGTGGCCCTATCGCCTGCCTGGAGCTGCTGACCGTTGACTGCCACCGGCAACGTTTCACCGCTATGCAGGCGCACCACGGTCTGACGCTCGCCGGGGTCGACCACCGTTACCGGCAGGGTATTGATACGCGGCGAGCCGATGAACTCGGCGACTTCCAAGGTGGTAGGAAAGTGATACAGCGACAGCGGCGCGCCTACCTGGGCAATACGTCCTTTCGAGAGCAGCACGATACGGTCGGCCAGGGTCATCGCCTCCACCTGATCGTGGGTGACGTAGATCATGGTGGCGTTCAGGCGCTTGTGCAGCGCGGCGATCTGTACCCGCATATCCACGCGCAGTGCGGCATCCAGATTGGAGAGCGGCTCGTCGAACAGAAACACTGCAGGCTCTTTGACCAGGGTGCGGCCAATAGCGACCCGCTGGCGCTGGCCGCCGGAGAGGTCTTTGGGCTTGCGCTCCAGAAGCTCGGTGAGGTGCAGCATCTCGGCAGCGTGCTCCACGCGGCGGCGAATTTCCGCTTTGTCGGTGCGCGCCAGCTTCAGGCCAAACGCCATGTTCTCGGCCACGCTCATATGCGGGTAGAGGGCATAGGATTGGAACACCATGCCGATGTCCCGCTCCTGGGGCGGTATCTCGTTGATACGCTGACCATCGAGCTGCATATCCCCAGCGGTGATGTCCTCCAAGCCCGCGATCATGCGTAGCAGCGTGGATTTACCGCACCCGGAGGGGCCCACGAAAACGACGAACTCGCCGTCTTCGATGGTGAGGTCGATATCTCGTGAGATTTCGACACCATCGAAGGATTTACCGATACCGCTGAGGGTTAAACGTCCCATGGCGCATCCTCCTGGGTTTGCGGGCAGCGGGCAATCGCCACCCCAAACGGCGGCAGCGTCAGCGTACCTGCTTGCCACTCGCCGTTTAGCCACTTAGGCGCATCCCCCAGCGCTTCAGCACCCTCGGGAGCCGGGCGGGTCACGGTTTGATCGCTAAAGTTCAGGGCCACCAGCAGGCGTGTTTGCTGATAGGTGCGCTCCAAGCAAAGCACCTCATCGCGTACCGGGTGATAGCGCACGTCGCCTTTAACCAGCGCAGGCTGCGTGCGGCGGAAGGCTAAAAACGCGCGGTAGGCATTGAGCAGAGAATCAGCATCTTGCTCTTGTTGATCCACTGCCAAGCTCGCGTGGGAATCGGGCACCGGCAGCCAGGGAGTAGCGCTGCTAAAGCCCGCATGGCGGGCGTCCGCCTGCCAGGGGTGCGGGGTGCGGCAGCCATCGCGACCTTTATAAGCAGGCCAGAAGGTGATGCCCGCCGGATCGACAAGCTGCTCGAAGGTCAGCTCCGCCTCGGGCAGACCCAGCTCTTCGCCCTGATAGAGGCATACGCTGCCCCGCTGGCTGAACAGGAACACCAAATAGAGGCGCAGCTTCTCCAGCTGCCCTTCCGCCTGCCAGCGAGTTGCTAGCCGCGTTACGTCGTGATTTCCCAACGCCCAGCAGGGCCAGCCATCGCCAATGCGCGCTTCCATTTCAGTAAGCGTTTCGTGCAAATAGCCGGGGTCGGCTTTATCGGTCAGCAGGTTGAACGAGTAGCACATGTGCAGCCGCTTGCCGCCCTGGGAGTACTCCGCCATCACGCCGAGCGCGTCATCGTCGCCCACTTCGCCCACGCTGGTGGTGCCGGGGTACTCATCCAGCAGCGCCCGCAGCCGCTCCAGAAACAGCAGATTTTCCGGCTGGGTTTTGTCGTATTGGTGGAGCTGATAGCCGTAGGGGTTATCAGGGCGAACGCCCAGGAAGCTCTCGATAATTTCCTGGCGCGGCGGGTTGTCTTTTAACTCGCCGTGGGTGCAGAAATTCACCGCATCCAGCCGGAAGCCATCCACGCCGCGCTCCAACCAGAAGCGCACCTCTTCCAGCATGGCGTCGACTACCGCAGGGGTGCGGAAGTTAAGGTCCGGCTGGCTGGCCAGGAAGTTATGCAGATAGTACTGGCAGCGGCGGGTATCCCACTGCCACGCGCTGCCGCCGAATACCGACTGCCAGTTGGTGGGCGGCGCGCCGTCGGGTTTGGGGTCGGCCCATACGTACCAGTCGGCTTTGGGGTTGTCGCGGCTTTGGCGGCTCTCTTCGAACCACGCGTGCTGGTCGGAGGTGTGGGACATCACCTGATCGATCGTCACTTTCAGCCCCCGCGCGTGGGCCGCTTCGACCAGGCGGTCGAAGTCTTCCAGCGTGCCGAACATGGGGTCGACATCGCGGTAGCTGCTGATGTCGTAGCCGAAATCTTTCATCGGCGAGGTAAAAAACGGCGACAGCCAAATCGCATCGACGTTCAGTGAGGCGATGTAGTCGAGCTTATCGATTACCCCTTTCAAATCGCCAATGCCGTCGCCGTTACTATCCATAAAGCTGCGCGGGTAGATTTGGTAAATCACCGCGCCGCGCCACCAGTCTGCCCCCTGGCTGCCAACGTAGTGAGAAGTAGAAGGTGTCTGCATCATGATCCTTGTCCTTGTTATTGCCGTCGGCATCTCGATGAATAGAGAGATGACCCATGGTCGGCATGATGCAGGCTACGCCGCTCGATAGAATCCTCCCCCACTGGGCATACCAGGCGTAGGCCCGGGGAGGAGTGGTCACACGGCGCCTTACTCCCCCTGGATATGCGCCAAGAGCTGTCCGGCCAGGGCAATGGCCTCGTCCCGGCGGCGGATATTCTGCTTTTGGTAGAGGCTGCGGATATGGGTTTTGATGGTGGTCGGTGCTACCGAGAGCTGCTCGGCAATCTGTTCGTTGGAGAGCCCGGCGTGAATCAGCCCCAGGATTTGCCATTCGCGGCGGGTCAGCGGCGAGGTGCGGATCAGCTCTGGCACGTCGGGCCTCGCGACAATATCCGCGATGACCGTTTCATCTAGCATTAAGCGTCGGGCGCAGCCGAAATCCTTCTGTTGGCCCGCCAGCGCCAACAGCCGTTCTGCCCTCGCCTGCTCTAAAGCCGCTAGCGTGCCGCTGGCGAGTAAGCCGTTGAGCAGTTCCCCAAGCGGTTTCCCCAAGCGCAGAAAACTGCCTACCAGCGCGGTACGGGAAGCCAAGCTGAGCGCTTGATGCATGTGGTGGCGGGCTTGCGTCTCCTGGCCAGCCGACCACGCAGCGGCCGCGAGGCAGAGCTGATTGCGGTTGGCATCGGTAACCAGCCCTAGTCTTTGAGTATGCACTTCGAGCGCTTCCAGAAGCGTGCGGGCCTCCTCGCACTGGCCCAACAGCGTGAGCGCTCGGGCGTGGTTGCGCACGTTGCATTGGGCAAAGTGGTTGGTGGCCCCTTCGGTAACGGGAGCGGGCGCTTCTTGGCGCCAGCGCTCTACCGCGTCGAGGTCTTGCGTGGAGTGCCACCAGGCCAGCAGCGTGGCGTGGGCATTGGCCACCCAGTCGATATGGTAATCGCCTTCGGCGAGGATTTTACGCAACCGCCGGATATGGTCGGCGCACTGGGCCTGATCGCCACGACTCTGGGCAATTTTGGCCAGTTGAATATGGCACTGCAGCGTCCAGCGCTCGCCCTGGTTATCCAGCACGGCAATGCCTTTCAGCGCGGCCTGCTCGGCTTCATCCAGGCGGTGCCACTCCCAGAGCACCTGGCTGCGAATCCGGTAGAGAAATTCCGCCACGGGCAGGTGCTCAAGCTCTGCTCGCTCCAGGTGGGCAAAGGCGCGTTCTTGAATATCGTAGGCAGCCTGCAAGCGCCCCTGGGCCACCAGCGTTTCCGACTGATGGCAGAACGACCACAGCAGCAGCTGATGATCCTCACGCTGACGTGCCAGACGCTCCACCTCGCGCACCCGCTGCAGCGACTCATCCAGATAGCCCAGCACAAAGCGCGCCTCGCTCAAAATGGCTGTCGCGGTCAGCGGTGTGGAGGCTAAATAGCGGGCGGGCACGGCCAGCGCCTGTTCGGCGAGCGGAGCGGCACGCTCGGCGTTGCCTTGATTGATCGCTAACTGGGCACGCAGGGTGGCAAACTCCGCGCTCAACACCTGCCACTCGGGCACCTCAAGCTGCGCTTCGATCCAGCTAATCACCCGTGCGGTGATATCAAACTGAAACTGCGCGTGGGATACCCAGCCGTAAAGCAGCACCAGCTCTGGGCGTGTCGAGATTTGCGGCTCCCCCAGCAACCCAAGCCCTTGAGCCAGCAGCGCGTAGGCCCCGCTGGCAAGCAGTGCAGGCCCTTGAGAAACCAGCAGGCTAGCCACATCGCCAGGCGATTCGGCCAAAATGGCTTGTCGCAGCGCCATTACCGGGTCGTTGAGTGCTAGCCAGGCTTGGCTGGCCCGCTGGTGCAGCGTGCGCTGGGTGGCCAAGCTTAGCTCGTGACGGCGGTGGCGCAGGTACTCACCAAACAGCCGTTGAAAGCGGTACCACTGAGCGTGAGGGTCGGGCCGCTCGATAAATAGCCCCGCCTGTTCAAAGGCTTCCAACCGCTGGGTAAGCCGCTCGCCCTCCAGTAGGCGCGCCATCAATTCAGGGGTAAAGCGCTCCAGCACTCCAAGCTGCAGCAGGAGTTCACGCTCTTCAGGGGGCAGCGCCTCGGCCAGCCGTTCATCGAACCACGCCACGAAATCGGGATGACCGCCGTTTAGCCGCTCGACCAGCGCATCGAATCCCGCGCGGGTCGTCGTACGCTCCACCAGCCAGTTCAGGGCCATCACCCAGCCGCCGCTTCGACGCAGCGCCCGCTCCAGGCTCACCCGAGTAGGCGGAAAACTGAGCTGCTCGGCGCAGAGAGTTTGCGCCTCTTCGCTATCGAAGGCCAGGGCGCTAAGGTCGATCTCTTCAAGCTCGCCGCGTAACCGCAGGCTGGCAAGGCCCAACGCAGGGCGGGAGCGGCTGGCCAGCGTTAAGGTCAGCCAGGGTGGCTGGTGGCGTAGCCAGTGGGCCAGCCCGGCTAAAATATCGGGATGGGTAAGGTGCTCAAACTCATCCACCACCAACCGGCAGGCTGCGCGCTGTTCAGGCAGCTCGGCCAGCCAGCGCTCCAACTGCTCAACACACTCTTGCTCATCGCACTCTGCCCCTTCGGCCAAAGGCGACAGCGGCGTATGGTCGCCTAGCAGCGACTGGATGGCCGCTTGCCAGTAGCTCAAAAAGCGCTCGGGCTGGTTATCGCGCTGATCCAAACGAAGCCAGGCCGCCTCTTGTTCCAGAGCCGGTAGCCGTTCCGCCAGCAGCGTGGTTTTGCCATACCCCGAAGGCGCTTGCACGACCAGCAAGCGTATCCGCTCGTTCAACGCGAAGAAATCGTTCAGGCGCGGCCTTGCCACGACGCTCAGTGGCAGCGGCGGTGCTTTTAGCTTTTCTTGAAGCAGCGGCATGGCCCTCTCCTTTCACTACCCAAAACCTAGCCTAGTAAACCTAGGCTAATAAAAAGCCCGCGACGAATCGCGGGCAATCAGCATTGGTGAAACAAACGTATCAATAACAGCCTTGCTAGTGAGTGGTTCGCCCTTAGAACCATACCTCGGTTTGTACGCCGAAGGTGAACTCACCGCCAGTAAAGCCATCGCTGCCAAGTAGTGAATTCCCACCGTAACTGTTCAGGCTCTCATCCCAGTCGCTATAGGAGTGAACAGACGAATTTCAGGACGCTTCCAGAACCCGCCAACTTCCGGCTTGAAGGTCGGGGCGATGGTGAACTTCATGTAGTCGCCATCGACAGCGTTGCGGTCGCTGTAGCCCTGCGGTTTGAAATCCATCCACTGGTAGCTGGCTTCGTACTGCATTTCAAAGTTCTGGTTAATCTCGTTCGCCAGACGAACGTTCAGGGTCGCCCAGTCGTAGCTGTCACCGCTAGCAAAACGGTCATCGCTGGTTTCCGCCAGAATGGCGGGAGCAATGCGCCACTTCGGAGCAACATAGGTTGTACCGTAAACGGCCAGACGCGTCGTGGAGGCATCGTCGGTTAGATCACCATTGCTACCGAGCCCCTTCACTTCGGCACCCAAGCCTTGGCCATGCAGAACCGCCGCTTTGAAGTTACCTTCACCCAAGCCGAAGAAGCTGTCGCCGTGTTAGGCCACCATGGTATGAAAGCCATTCTCGGCTGCTTCCTGCCCAGCGCCAATATTACGGGTGTCGTTATCGGCGGCGGACATGCCGTTAACCATCCACTGCCAATTACCGAAGTAATTGTTGGAGGTCAGGATCAAGTTATCGGTATCGTCTTTGAGGCCTGGGTTTTCGCTACTAACCACATCAAAGTCGGCGAAACTGCGTCCATAGATTGATAGGTTAGAGGTCCAGTTATCGGCTAGTTGCATATCATAGATACCGCCACCGGTACCGGCGAGGAAGACTACATCGCTATCGAGCCAGTGGATGTCGAAGTTATCCCGGTCGAAGCGCTTACCCGCCCAGATGGAGGCATTTTCGAAGGCCCCGGTGAAGCTGGGCAGGTCGCTGAACTCGGCATAGGCCTGACGGACGTTGAGCTGGGACTCATCTCCCGTCCAGTCGTTGCTGGTATTGACACTGTCCGCAATCATCGTGGTGTAGCGGGCTTTTGCACCGTTATCAAACTGCATCCGGTAGTTCAGGATGGCTTCAGAGTAGGTGTCCGGCTCGTTACCCAAACGCCCCACTGCGCCGCCATTACCACCGGCGGGCGTTAGGTACGGGCCGCCCGGTGCGCTTTTGCCATCTTCACCGATCAACAGGCCAGAACGAGCATACACGTTGAACGAGAAGCCCTCTTCGCCGCTGGCCTGGCGTTCGACGCGGGCCAGGCGCTCTTCGATATCGGCATTGGTAGTCGCCGCAGCCGGGGCGCTGGATGCAGGCGCGGTTCCACGACCTTGCTCGGCTAGCTCGGCGCGGCGCTCGGCAGCCTCAGCCCGCTGCTCGGCGGCCGCAATGCGCGCTTCTAGCTCGGCAAAGCGCTCTTCCATCGTCGTGTCGGCGTTGGCAACACCGCAAAGTCCGAGGCTGGCAGTGGCAACGGCGATGGCTAATGGTGTCTTGAATGTCATTTTGTGCATTGTTTTAAATCTATTTTAAATCCTATTTTTGTTCTGATCGTGACGCTGGCTCCAGGCACCGCCTTCCCTTGAATAATGTTGCAAAGCAACTTCTATTTTGAGCCGAAGAGCGACAGCCACTAAAACTTAATCGATTAAGAGCTAGTAAACCAACAAGCTTTTACTAATTATCGACCAATGTCTAAAGCACTATTTATCTTAGAGAAACCGAATTGAAATAGATTAGACAAAAGTCTCTATTGAACTTCACGATGACAGACGGCTAACTGGCAGCGTACTTAATCGTTTAAGTAGGCGCTACAAGCGCTCTGATCCCCCATCACCCACAACAATAAACGCCGAGGAACGCCGTAATGAAAAAGACACTACTCACTTCAGCTATCGCTTTGGCCAGTCTTGCCAGTACCACCGGGTCTGCCCAGGCGGTCGAACTGACGATTTCCTGTGGTGCGGTTGGTGCAGAGTTGACCCTTTGCCAAGAAGGCGTGCGCGCTTGGGAAGAGAAAACCGGCCACAGCGTCGATGTGGTTTCAACGCCCAACTCATCCACTGAGCGCCTGTCTCTCTATCAACAAATTCTCTCCGCCAACTCCAGCGATATCGACGTCATGCAAATCGACGTGGTGTGGCCCGGCCTGTTGGCCAATCACCTGCTCGATCTTCGCGAGGTATTGGGTGACGACGCAGCCGCGGGCCATTTCGAGACGATCGTGGTCAACAACACCATCGATGATCGTCTGGTCGCCATGCCGTGGTTTACCGATGCGGGGGTGCTTTACTACCGGGAAGACCTGTTGGAAAAGCATGGCCACGAGGTGCCCACCACGTGGCAAGACCTGACTGAGATTGCGCGCGATATTCAAAACGCTGAGCGTGAAGCGGGCAACAGCCGCATGCAGGGCTTCGTATTCCAAGGGCGCGCCTATGAAGGGCTGACCGTCAACGCCTTGGAATGGGTCGCCAGCTTTGGCGGCGGTACCGTGGTCGATAATGACGGCGAAGTGACCATCAACAACGAGCGCGCTGCCCAAGCGCTGGATCTCGCTGCCTCTTGGATCGGTGACATCTCCCCGGAAGGCGTGCTGAACTACACCGAAGAGGAAGCACGGGGTGTTTTCCAGGGCGGCAATGCCGTCTTCATGCGCAACTGGCCTTACGCCTGGGCGCTGGCCCAAAGCGATGACAGCGACGTACGCGGCAAAGTAGGCGTCGTGCAGCTGCCTGCTGGCGGTGAAGAGGGCCAAAGCGCTGCGGGCCTGGGCGGCTGGAACCTGGCCGTGTCGCGCTACAGCGAGCATCCTGACATTGCGGCGGATTTGGTGGCTTACCTGACCGGTGAAGAAGAGCAGAAACGTCGCGCCATTCAGGCGTCCTACAACCCCACCATCGATGCGCTCTACCAGGACCAGGAAGTACTGGAAGCGGTGCCCTTCTTCGGCACGCTCTACGACACCTTCACGAGTGCGGTTGCCCGCCCCTCTGCACCTACCGGCGGTGCCTATGGCCGGGTCAGCAACGCCTTCTTTAGCACCTCTCATGACGTGCTGTCCGGCACCAAAGATGGCGCTCAAGCCGTCGCTGACCTTGAAGGCGAATTGCTGCGCCTGAAGCGTCGCAACTGGTAAACGCGGAGACACCTATGTCGAGCTCTTCTCACCACTCTCACCAAAACGCGCCCCTCGGGGCGCGTTCCGCCACGCCAGCGCGGCGGCAACGGGGTACCAAGGTCCGCCGCCAACGCGTCAAGGCGGCGTGGCTGTTCTTAGCCCCCATGCTGATTGCCCTCACGCTGGTGGCGGGCTGGCCGTTACTTCGCACCTTCTTTCTCAGCTTTACCGATGCGTCGCTGTCCGATTTAGGCGCCGCAAACCTGATTGGCTTTGAAAACTATCTGGTTTACGACAACGGCCGCTGGTTTGGCGTGCTAGCCGACCCGGTATGGTGGCAGTCCGTGTGGAACACGGTCTACTTCTCGGTCGTTTCCGTTTCGCTGGAAGTAGTGTTTGGCGTCATCGTGGCGCTGATTCTGAACGCAGAATTTAAAGGCCGTGTGATTGTTCGTGCGGCGGTCCTCATCCCTTGGGCCATCCCCACCATTGTCTCAGCCCAGATGTGGGCGTGGATGCTGAATGATCAGTTCGGCATCATCAACCACCTGCTGATGGTGGTTGGCATTATTGATAATCCCATCGCCTGGACAGCCAGCGCCACCTACTCCATGTGGGCGGTCATTATGGTTGACGTTTGGAAGACCATTCCTTTCGTCGCGCTGCTGGTGTTAGCCGCGCTGCAGATGCTGCCTAAAGATTGCTATGAAGCTGCTGAGGTGGATGGCATTCACCCCGTGCGCGTGTTCTTCAAGGTCACGCTACCGCTGATTACTCCAGCGCTAATGGTGGCGGTAATCTTCCGCCTGCTGGATGCGCTGCGCGTATTCGACGTGATCTACGTATTGACCTCCAACTCCACCAGCACGATGTCGATGTCGGTGTATGCGCGCCAGCAGCTGGTGGAATTCCAGGACGTCGGCTATGGCAGTGCGGCCTCTACGCTGCTGTTCCTGATCATCGCGCTGGCCACCGTGGCTTATCTCTACCTTGGCCGCAAACAGATTCAATTGGGAGGTGACTGATGAACAGCCGCCAGTTCGCCAAAATTGCTAAACGCGTTGGTTTTTGGGCACTGATTGCCGTCATTATGGTGTATGCAGTGTTCCCGTTTTACTACGCGGTGATCACCTCGGTAAAACCCTCTAGCGACCTGTTCCGCGTGGAGCTATGGCCCTCTACCTGGAACCTGGACAACTACGCGCAAATCTTTAGCCAATCGAGCTTTGTGCGGGCGATTTTTAACTCGATCATTGTCGCGTTCAGCGTGGTGTTCATCGCTTTGCTGTTAGGCATTACCGCCTCTTATGCGCTGGGTCGGGTACGCTTTCGCGGCCGTTCGACGGTGCTGCTGGTCATTCTGGGCGTTTCGATGTTCCCTCAAGTGGCCGTGCTCTCTGGGCTGTTCGAGGTAATTCGCGCGCTGAACCTTTACAACAACCCGGCGGGCCTGATTCTCAGCTACACCATCTTCACCCTGCCCTTTACGGTGTGGGTGCTCACCACCTTTATGAAGCAGCTGCCCATGGAGCTGGAAGAGGCGGCGATCATGGATGGGGCAACGCCCTGGGTGACCATCACCAAGGTATTTCTGCCGCTGATGTGGCCGGCCATGGCGACCACGGGCCTGCTCGCATTCATCGCCGCCTGGAACGAGTTTCTGTTCGCACTGACCTTCACGCTCACCGATGCGCAGCGCACGGTGCCGGTCGCGATTGCCCTTCTGTCAGGCGGTAGTGCCTACGAATTGCCCTGGGGGCCGATCATGGCCGCGTCCGTCGTGGTCACCGTACCGCTGGTGATTTTGGTCATCATTTTCCAGCGCCGCATTGTGTCCGGCCTAACCGCGGGTGCCGTGAAGGGCTAAGCCCCTGCGCAATAACGCCTCTATGAATTCGCTGATAAACCTCAGCAACCGTTTTTAAGGAACACAGTAATGCAAGACAACATGATGTGGTGGCGCGGCGGTGTAATCTATCAAATTTACCCGCGCAGCTTTTTAGATAGCCGTGGCGACGGCGTAGGCGATCTGAACGGCATCACCGAAAAGCTGGATTACGTGGCTTCCCTCAACGTGGACGGCATCTGGCTATCGCCCTTTTTCACCTCGCCGATGCTCGACTTTGGCTATGACGTGAGTGACTACCGCGACGTAGACCCGATGTTCGGCACCCTGGACGACTTCAAGGCGCTGCTGGAAAAAGCCCATTCGCTGGGCTTGAAAGTGATGATCGATCAGGTGATCAGCCATACCTCCGATCAGCACCCCTGGTTCCAGGAGAGCCGCCAGGATCGCACCAATCCTAAAGCCGACTGGTTTGTGTGGGCCGACCCGAAACCCGACGGCACGCCGCCCAACAACTGGCTGTCGATCTTTGGCGGCTCGGCGTGGACCTTCGACTCCCGCCGCCAGCAGTACTATCTGCACAACTTCCTGACCAGCCAGCCGGACGTCAATTTCCACCACCCGGAAGCGCGTCAGGCACAGCTGGACAACATGCGCTTCTGGCTCGATCTGGGCGTCGATGGGTTCCGTCTGGACACGGTCAACTTCTACTTCCACGATGCCGAGCTGCGGGACAACCCGCCGGTGACCAAAGGCGAAGCCAAAACCCTGGGCGCCCCGGAAGCAAACCCCTATACCTGGCAGCGCCATGTCTACGACCTCAGCCGCCCGGAAAACCTGGACTTCCTCAAAGACCTCCGTGCGCTGATGGATGAGTACCCCGGCACCACCACCGTAGGTGAAATTGGCGACGATAACCCGCTAGAGCGCATGGCCGAGTACACCGCCGGTGGCGATAAGCTGCACATGGCGTACACCTTCGACCTGCTCAACATGCCCCACTCCGCGAGCTACCTGCGCGAAGTGATTGAACGCTTCCAGCGCTTAGCAGGCGACGCTTGGCCCTGCTGGGCAACCTCCAACCACGATGTGGTGCGTAGCGCGACTCGCTGGGGGGCTGACGAAGACCCCAACGCCTACCCGAAAGTGATGCTGGCCATGCTGTTCTCACTGCGCGGCAGTGTGTGCCTGTACCAAGGCGAAGAGCTGGGCCTGCCGGAAGCGGACGTGCCCTTCGAGCGCATTCAAGACCCCTACGGCAAAGTGCTGTGGCCTGAGTTTAAAGGCCGCGACGGCTGCCGCACGCCCATGCCGTGGACCGACGGCGAACAGGGCGGCTTCTCTCCGGTGGAACCGTGGCTGCCCATGGAAGCTCGTCACTTGGATTTGGCGGTGAGCCGCCAGCAGGATGACCCCAACGCCACGCTCAACACCGTACGCGCCCTGCTAGCGTTCCGCCGCAGCCAACCGGCCATGTTCGATGGCGACTTGGCACTGGTAGACGTTGGCGAGGAGCTACTTGGCTTTACCCGTCAAAAAGGCGACGAGACCCTGCTGTGCGTGTTCAACCTGACCGGGCAAGAGCAGCAAACCACCCTGCCTGTGGAGGTCGCCAGCGACTTGCCGGTCGCCCACTTTACCGCCACGCGAGACGGCAGCACGCTCACGCTGCCCGCGTACCAAGCCGCCTTTATGCAGGTTGCCTAAACGCCGCCCATAACAGTTAATAACGATAGCCGACCCGCTCCGATCGAGGTCGGCAAGGAGTTACCATGGCAAGTGTTACGCTTGAAAAGGTCAATAAGGTATTTGGCCGCGATCACATCATCAAAGACGTTGATCTTTCCATTGGCGACGGTGAGTTTGTCGTATTTGTTGGCCCCTCCGGCTGCGGTAAATCCACGCTGCTGCGCTTAATCGCCGGTCTTGAATCAATCACCGATGGCGACCTGAATATTGGCGGCACCGTGGTCAACGACTTACCGCCTCGTGAACGCGGCGTAGGCATGGTGTTTCAGTCCTACGCGCTCTACCCGCACATGACCGTTTACGACAATATGGCGTTTGGTCTTAAGCTGGCCAACACCGCCAAAGAGACCGTTCACGAGCGGGTGATGAGCACGGCAAAAATCCTGCAGTTGGAAGAGCTTTTACACCGTAAGCCCAAAGCCCTCTCTGGCGGCCAGCGCCAGCGGGTGGCGATGGGCCGTGCCATGGCGCGGGAGCCGCGCATTCTGCTGTTTGACGAGCCGCTCTCCAACCTGGATGCCTCGCTGCGGGTGCAGATGCGTAACGAGATCGCCCGCCTGCACAACCGTCTCGGCTCTACCATGATTTACGTCACCCACGATCAGGTCGAAGCCATGACCCTGGCGGATAAAATCGTGGTGCTAAACCGCGGTCATATCGAGCAAGTGGGCAGCCCTCACGAGCTGTACCAGCGTCCGGCCACTAAATTCGTAGCCGGCTTTATTGGCTCACCCACCATGAACTTTATGCCCGCCGAGCTACTGAGCGGCACCGCCGACGGCTGCCGAGTGAAAGCGGCGGGAGTGGGAGAAGTATCATTGCCACAAGCGGGCGACGCTTACTCGAAAGGCTCCTCGCTCACACTTGGCGTGCGCCCCGAGCACCTTCGCCTGGAAGCGCCTCAGGGCGATAACTGCTTTGATATCGTCAACGTTGAATACCTGGGTAACGAAGTCTACGTGTATCTGGAGCCGAAAGAGGGCTCTACCCTGCTGATCCACCGCAGCGAAGCGCCCAGCCAGTGGCAAGAGGGTCAACAGGTGTCGCTGGTGCCGGATACCGAGCATGTACATCTGTTCGACGAAAGCGGGGCCGCGTTAATCCTCTCTGCTACACGCACAGCAGCTTAAATACTGCTAGAAAGCCCCATCACGGCCTTGGCTGGGTGAAACGTCTTCCCAAAGAGTGTAGTCGTCACACCATCAAGGCCGTTATTCTTGTGCACTACAAGTAAATAATTAGCCTGCGTTGTAAATACCGCCCAGGCAACGCACTCTCTCCGCCCATAATCTTCACCTGTTTAGGAAGCACCGTGACCGCCCCTCGCCGAATGACCCTAAAGGATCTTGCGCTCGAACTCGGCGTCTCAACCGCGACGATTTCCAACGCCTTTAACCGACCCGACCAGCTCTCCCCGCTACTGCGCGACCGCATTCTTAAGGAAGCTAAGCGGCTGGGGTATAGTGGACCCGACGCCAAAGCACGCAGCCTGCGCACCGGACGCTCCAGCATCGTGGCGGTGATTCTGGCCGAAAGCCTGACTTACAGCCTGAACGATGCCGTGGCCAGTGAGTTTCTCTCTGGCGTGGCTGAAGTGCTGGATGCCCACGGCCATACCATGCTGTTATTACCGGGCCGAGGCCATGCTTCCCAGCCACCCGGCTCGGCTAATATCGCCGATGGATTTATCGTTTACGGGCTGATGCCCAACAATAAACTGCTGAACGAACTGTCCTCTCAACGCCCTTTGGTGTCGGTAGACTTCGATATCGACGGCAGCCCTACCGTGCACATCGATGATCGTGATGCCAGCTACGCGATGGCAACCCATGCGCTTAAGCAGCGCCCTCTTCGGCCTGCCATTATCAACCTGCGTTTAACTAAAGAGCACTGCAATGGCCGGGTGACCAAAGAGCACACGATGCTGCCCGACAGCAGCACGATAAGCCGTGCGCGCCTGGCCGGTTTTCATGCCGCGCTCACTGAGCATGGCTTTGATACCGAACAGGTTCCGCTGTGGAATATTGAAGAGAACGTGTTTGACGTGTGCTCGCCGGTGATTACCGAGATCATCGATCTGCCCGCTGAGCAGCGTCCAGATCTACTACTATGCATGTCAGACCGAATTGCACTCACTGCGCTAACGCTAGCAGAGCAGCGAGGCATTCACGTCCCAGGGGAGTTACGAATTACCGGCTTTGACGGCATTGCCGAAGGGCAGTACCGGGCGCCACGCTTAACCACCGTACGCCAGGACAGCGCAGGTAAAGGGCGCGTGGCAGCCAAAATGATTTTAGGCCGAATACCAAAAACCCAGCAGCTGCTCAAAACCGAGCTGCTGCTGGGCGATACCTGCCCTTAAAGATCAAACAGGCGTTATTTGGCGGTTTTCTGCATGGCGATGGCGGTATCCAACATACGGTTGGAGAAGCCCCACTCGTTGTCGTACCACGCCATGATCTTCACCAGACGACCATTAACGCGAGTATGGTTAGCGTCAAAGGTAGACGAGTGCGCATCGTGATTGAAGTCGATAGACACCAGCGGCTGGGCGTTGACGGCCAAGACCGGGGAGTTTGCGGCGGCTTTCTCGACAATCGCGTTGATCTCTTCTTTGGTGGTATCACGACCCGCAGTAAAGGTTAGATCCACCAGAGAAACGTTGATCACCGGCACGCGCACGGCCAGGCCATCGAACTTACCCGCTAGCTCCGGCAGTACCAAACCCACGGCTGCCGCCGCGCCGGTTTTGGTCGGAATCATGGAGTGAGTGGCACTACGCGCACGGTAGGGGTCGGAGTGATACACATCCGACAGGTTCTGGTCGTTGGTGTAGGCATGAACCGTGGTCATCAGGCCGTTTTCGATACCAACAGCGTCGTTCAGCGCTTTGGCAACCGGTGCTAGGCAGTTCGTCGTGCACGACGCATTGGACACCACAGTGTGCTCAGCGGTGAGGATGTGGTCATTCACACCGTAAACGATGGTGGCATCCGCGTCCGGGCTGGGAGCTGAGATCAGCACACGCTTGGCGCCCGCAGCAATATGCTTGGCAGCCGCCTCGCGCTTGGTGAACAGACCAGTACACTCCATGACGAGATCGATATCCATGGACGCCCAGGGTAGGTTGGCCGGATCACGCTCGGAGGAGATCGTAATACGATCACCATCTACGCTGATGCTTTCGGCGTCATGCTCGACACTGAAGGGGAAGTGACCGTGAACCGTATCATGACGCAGTAGATGGGAATTAAGCGAAGGGTCACCCAGATCATTGATCGCAACCACCTGAACGCGATCACGGTAGCCGTTTTCATACAGTGCACGCAGTACGTTACGGCCAATCCGTCCAAATCCGTTAATGGCAACTCTTATTGTCATGGTAGCACCTCAATCAAGCAGTGGTCGTAGATGGCGTATCCAGTAAAAAAATTACTAAAAATACGTATTTAAGCACCTATAGGCCGATTTTAACCTGCCATAACCGCCCCTAAAGGCTAATAACTATCCAATATGTAGTAAAATTACTATATAAAGGCTATCGTAGTCCAATACTTAATCAACGATTCATCAGCCCTTTTTATAGTCTATGTTCAGCCCACGCTGCTCATTAGGAGTACCACTATGACACGCGCAACGTCCCCAACCCCCCTTCGTCGTACCAAAATCGTCGCCACGCTTGGCCCAGCCAGTGACCGCCCCGGGGTGTTGGAAGCCATGCTAAAAGCGGGCGTTGACGTGGTGCGGCTGAATTTCTCCCACGGCTCTGCTGATGATCATCGCCGCCGCCTCACCGAAGTACGCGAGATTGCTCAGCGCTTAGGCCGCAGCGTAGCGGCACTGGGCGACTTGCAAGGCCCTAAAATTCGCATTTCGCGCTTCAAAGAAGGCGCTATCCACTTAGACATCGGCCAAGTGTTTGTGCTCGATATGGCTATGGATGCCAATAGCGGCACCGCCGAACGCGTCGGCTGCGACTACAAAGCGCTCATCGATGACGTCGCCCCCGGCGACCGTCTGCTGCTGGACGATGGTCGCGTCGTGCTGGACGTCACGTCTATCGTTGGGCAAGAAGTTCACACCCGAGTTCACGTGGGCGGCAAGCTGTCCAACAATAAAGGCATCAACAAGCAAGGCGGCGGCCTTTCCGCCCCAGCGCTGACCGATAAGGATAAAGAAGACCTGAAAACCGCCATCGAGATTGGCGTGGATTACCTCGCCGTTTCGTTTCCACGCAGCGCCGCCGACATGCAGGAAGCGCGTGCTCTACTGGGCGACGAGGGCAAAGAGATCGGGCTGGTGGCGAAATTGGAGCGTGCCGAGGCCGTTGCCAACGACGAAACTCTAGACGCCATCATCGAAGCGTCAGAAGCAGTCATGGTCGCTCGCGGCGACCTGGGCGTAGAGATTGGCGATGAGGCGCTGATCGGCACGCAAAAGCGCATTATCAAGCATGCCCGTTCGCTGAATCGCGCGGTGATCACCGCCACCCAAATGATGGAGTCGATGATCGAATCGCCGCTGCCTACGCGTGCCGAAGTGTTCGACGTGGCCAATGCCGTGCTGGATGCCACCGATGCCGTCATGCTCTCTGCGGAAACGGCGGCAGGCGACTACCCGGTGGAAACCATTGAAGCCATGGACCGCGTCTGCCTAGGTGCCGAGCGGGAGCGCATCGCCCAAGCCTCCGGCCACCGCATCCATGAAGGCTTCGAGCGGATCGATGAAACCATTGCGCTCTCCGCCATGTACGCCGCCAACCATCTGACCGGCGTACGCGCCATTGCCTGCATGACCTCCACCGGCTACACGCCGCTGATTGCCTCGCGCATTCGCTCGGGCCTGCCAATCGTAGGCTTGGCCCATAGCCCCATCGCCCAGCGGCGCATGGCGCTTTACCGCGGCGTGGTCTCGCTTCCATTCGATACCACGCACATGGAGCCGACCGAAGTGAACCAGGAAGCCATCAAGCTGCTGAAGGCCCATGGATTGGCACGCCCAGGCGAGCATGTCATTCTTACTCGCGGCGACCACATGAATGCCCACGGTGGCACCAACGCCATGAAAGTACTGGCCGTCGACGCCGAATGAATAACCGTCTCGACGGACGATGAATAACAATCGAATGACCAGGAGAGCCATGCCATGAACGATGCCCGCCCACCCCGCCAAGCCGTGCGCACGCTGCAACCGCGCAAGCGTATTGCGCTGATTGCCCACGATGGCAAAAAAACCGAGATGCTGGAGTGGGCGACGCGCTGGCAAGACACACTGAGCCAGCATACGCTGATTGGCACAGGCACTACCGCAGGGCGGCTGAAAACCGCCCTGGGGCTAGAAGTGGAAGGCTTAATGAGCGGGCCGCTAGGCGGCGACCAGCAGATCGGCGCGCGTATCGCCGAGCAGCAGCTCGACGTATTGATCTTCTTCTGGGACCCCTTTGCACCGCAGCCCCACGACCCGGATGTGAAAGCGCTGTTGCGTTTGGCGGCGCTATGGAACGTGCCGGTAGCGTGTAATGCGGCCAGTGCCGACTTTCTGCTCTCCTCGCCCTATCTTAGCGAACGCTATGATATGTCGATTCCCGACGCGAATGCCTGGGCAAAGGCCCGCACGGTATAGCCGCGCGCACCTCTTACTTAGCGAGTACGCAGGTGGCGTGCCACCACCTGCTGACCGCATTGGTAGCTTCCGTTCATCGCGACCAGCGCGCACTGCAGCGTCAGCTCGGCGATGCGGTCGTAATCTTGCAGTGCCGAATTGACCGGCTGCGGCAGAAAATCTAGCAGGCGGTGGTCACCAAACGTGGCTAACCGCAGCGTCTCTGGCAGCCCCCCCTGGGCGAGCAGCTCATCAAACACACCTTCCATGAGCGCATAAGACGCCGTGACCAGCGCGTCGATCTCACCTACCGCCAAGGCTTGCTTAGCCAGCTCAACGCCTGCGTCACGCTCATAGCGCTCGCCGCTAAAGGTGACGGCTTCAACTCCCTGCCCTTCTAATGCCTCTAAGAATCCCGCACGGCGCTCCCGGCTAACCGACAGCTCAGGCATTGCATCCAGCCACGCGATTCGCCGCGTTGAACTCGTCATCACCGAGCGCGTCAGCGCGTAAGCCGCCTTTTGGTCATTGCTCACCACGCTGGCAAAACGCTCGGGGGTCAGGCCACGGTCCATCCCAACGACGCTCCAGCCTTCGTCGGCCAAATCTGTATAAAAAGTGTCGCTCTCTGGCAGACAGCTGGCGGTAATCAGCACCTCACAGCGCTGGGCGCGCAGCGCCAAGGCCAGCGCGCGCTCACTATCCGCGCAGTCATCGGAACTCACCACCAGCAGCTGGTAGCCGCGCTCACGAGCACCGCGCTCCAAGCGTTTAGCGAGGCGCGCATAGCTGATGTTTTCTAAATCCGGGACGATCAGGCCAATTAAGCGGCTAGCGCCCCGGCGCAGCGCGGCGGCCTGGGGGTCAATGTGATAGCGGTGCTGACGCACCACAGCCATCACTTTATCAATAGTGGCCGGGCTAATGCGTCGCTGCTCGGCCTGGCCGTTGATTACATAGCTTGCCGTGGTGCGCGAAACCCCGGCAAGCCGGGCAATATCGGCAAGTGTCATGCTGGTTTCTCCCTAGATGAAGACGGCAGTTTAGCAGCCGTTTTACCCTCTTCAGACAAAAGTCTAAAGAAACAACCCTTGTGCCAAAAAGTGAATCGATTCAGCATAGCCAACTAACCACAGGTGACACGATTCATCCAGCTAACCTTAACGATCTACGACTAACGTTTTATGCGTGCACTTTCGCCGCCAATCGCAGACGTTGCCGTTGCCTGACCGCGTTTACAGGAGACCCCTATGTTGACACTCGGCCCCGATGACATCTTGCTCGACCGCCACGCGGACAACTGGCAAGCTGCGCTCGACAGCGCCGCCAACGCCCTGGCAGAGGCTGGCCTGGTGGCGGCCGAGTATCGCGATGGCCTCCACGCCCGCGAAGCGCAGTCCTCTACCTACCTAGGCAACGCCATTGCCATTCCCCACGGCACTCCGGAAAGCCGCCATCACGTCAAACGTACCGGCGTACGGGTGCTGCAGTTCCCTAAAGGGGTGCAGTGGCACGACGGCAACACCGTTCACGTACTGGTCACGATAGCGGCACAAAACGACGAACACCTAGATATTCTGCGCCAGCTAACCCACGTCCTCGACCGCGACGGCGTAGCAACCGAGTTGGCCCGCGCCAGCTCCGCCGCCGATGTTGCGCGCCTGCTCTCGAAGCCGTCATTAGCACCGCGCCTGAATGCCGATACGCTGTGTGTTAACTTCCCCGCCCGCGACCCGCAGGAACTGGCCCTGGCGGCGGCAGCGCGGCTGCGTCAAAGCGGCTGCGTGGATAACGGCTTTATTAGTGCCGTGGCGAGCGCCCAGCCCCAGTGGTTGGGCAAAGGCTTATGGCTTTCAAGCCACGCCCAAGGGGTCAACCAGCCCGCACTAGGCGTGGCAACGCCCGCCGATAGCACCATCGAGCATGGCGGTCATCCGGTTCATGCGCTATTCTGCTTGGCCGCCAGCGGCGATGCCCACCGGCCGCTGCTCGAACAGTTGATGGCGGTACTAGAGAACGGCGAAAGCGACAGCTTTGTGGGCAAAAATAGCGCCCAACTGCTGGCAGCGCTGGCCGGTGAAACCGCCAGCACCCAAACCCGCCGCGTGCGCGTTCTGAACCCCCACGGCCTGCACGCCCGCCCGGCCAAACAGCTGGTACAGATCGCTCGTGCCCAGCCCATGCCCATCAACGTACGCCTGGAAGAGGGCAGCGCCACTACCGTCTCTGCCGCCAGCTTGACCAAAGTGATTGGCCTGGGTGCACGCCGTGGCCAATGGCTGATTTTCTCCGCCGAGGGCGAACAGGCAAATGCCGCGTTAGACGCCATTGCCGCCGCCGTCGAGAGTGGCTTGGGTGAGAAAGTCACGCCCTTCGATGGCGGTCGCGACGCGGCCCCAGCCGCTAGCACCAGTAAGCCCGCCGTCGAACCACTCGCTGCCGATACGCCCCATTCTGGCGTTGCCGCTTCGCCGGGTTTGGCGATTGCCCCGGTGTTCGTCATTCGCCCGATGCAGTTCGACTATCCTGAGCACGCCAATCAGCCCGACGACGAGATCGCCCGCCTGGAGGCAGCGCTGAAAGAAGGGGCTGCCCAGCTTCAGGCGCTGGTACACAAAGCCCCCGGCGGCGAAGTGGCCGACATTCTCTCTATGCACGAAGAGATGCTCGACGACCCCGAATTGCACCAGGCGGCGATTGACGCCATCCGCGAAGGCCGCTCGGCGGAAGCGGGCTGGTGGGAAGCTATCGACACCGCCGCCCACGCCCAAGAGATGCTGGCCGACAGACTGCTGGCCGAACGCGCCGCCGACCTGCGCGATGTCGGCCGCCGCGTGCTCGGCGTGCTTTGCGACGTCAGCCTGCCCGAGCCGCCCGAGCACCCCTATATCTTGGTGATGGACGATATCGGCCCCTCCGATGTGGCCCGCTTGGATACCTCCCGCGTGCGTGGCCTGCTGACCGTGCGCGGCGGCGCCACCGCCCACAGCGCGATTTTGGCCCGTGCGCTGGGCATTCCTGCCGTCGTAGGCGCCGGTGAAGCGGTCATGGCGCTACACAACGGCGGCATGATGATTCTGGATGGCGAGCGCGGCCGCGTGACCTCGCAGCCTTCCGAGGAGCGCCTGCGCCGCGCCGAGCAGCAGCTGCTCGACCAGCAGCAGCGTGAAGCGGACGCCTGGGAGCTGCGCTTCGAGCAGGCGCAAACCCGCGACGGTCACCGGGTTGAGGTTGCCGCCAACCTGGGCAACACCGCCCACGCCGCCGATGCGGTAGAGCGCGGCGCGGAAGGCGTCGGCCTTTTGCGCACCGAGTTCCTGTTTATGGCCTACTCCAGCGCGCCAGATCTCGCCACGCAAATCGCCGAATACCGTGAAGCCACCGATGCCCTCGACGGCCGCCCCCTCGTCGCCCGCACCCTGGACGTCGGCGGCGACAAGCCGCTGCCCTACTGGCCAGTGCCCCAGGAAGACAACCCCTTCCTCGGCCTGCGCGGTATTCGCTTAGCGCTGACCCAACCAGACGTGTTAGAAACCCAGATTCGCGCGCTGCTAATGGCCGCCGTCGGTAAACCGCTACGCATTATGCTGCCGATGGTCAAAGACGTGGCCGAGTTCCGCACCGCCAAAGCCATTTACGACCGCCTGCTCAACGAGATCTCCCCCCAGCAGCGCGCCACCGATGTACAGCTTGGCGTGATGATTGAGGTGCCCTCCAGCGCCTTGCTAGCACCGACGCTGGCCGCCGAGGTCGACTTCTTCTCAGTGGGTACCAACGATTTAACCCAGTACACCCTCGCGATTGATCGCGGCCACCCAGAGCTATCCGCTCAAGCCGATGGCCTGCACCCGGCGGTACTGCGGTTGATCCAAATGACCGTCGAAGCCGCCCACGCTCACGGCAAATGGGTCGGTGTTTGCGGCGAGCTGGCTTCTGATGCCATGGCCGTGCCGGTTCTGGTGGGTTTAGGTGTCGATGAACTCTCGGTGAGTGCACGCCAAATCCCGCTGGTCAAAGCCCGCCTGCGCGAGTTTGATCTTGCCCAAGCCCAGGCTAGTGCCCAGTTGGCGCTGAGCCAAGCTACCAGCGACGACGTCCGCGACGCCCTGGAGGCCCGCTAATGGCACGCGTGGTCTGTATTACGCTCAACCCCGCGCTGGATCTCGCCTTCAACCTGGATGCGCTGACGCTGGGGCACGTCAACCGCCCCACTAGCGCGCAGCTAGAAGCCGCAGGTAAAGGGGTGAACGTCGCGCGGGTGCTGGCAAGCCTGGGCCACGAGGTGATCGTGAGCGGCTTTTTGGGCGAAGAGAACGACGCCCCTTTCAGCCGCGCCTTCCCCCGTTACGGCGTCATCGACGCCTTCGTGCGGGTGCCGGGCAGCACGCGCATCAACGCCAAACTGGCCGAGCAGAGCGGCCGCGTGACCGACATCAACGGCCCCGGCATGCCCATCGAAGCTGCCCATCTGGAGGCGTTACGCACCGCGCTCGATGGCCTGTTCGAGAGTGGCGCGCCGCCTGAGGCTGTGGTGGTCGCAGGCAGCCTGCCTCCCGGCATCGACCAACCCGCGTTTGGCGAACTGCTTGCCTTCTTGAAAGATTTCGGGGTGCCGCTGTGGGTGGATACCAGCGGCCCGGCGCTGCTCACGGCAATTGCCGCGCAGCCTGCCGCCGTAAAACCCAACGAAACCGAGCTGGCCGACTGGGCAGGAAGCGCGCTGGATACCGAACAGCAGCGCCAAGCCGCCGCCAAGCGGCTGCACGCCAGCGGTATCGAACACGCGCTGATTTCAGCGGGTGCTGAAGGCGTTTTATGGGTGAGCCAGCACGGGATTTGGCAATCCACGCCGCCGACCGTCACCGCCACCAATACCGTTTGCGCGGGCGACACCTTTGTGGCCGGTATGCTCCACGGGCTGCTAAGCCAGCACACACCCGTCGATACGCTTCGTTTCGCCACGGCGCTTTCTGCCGAAGCGGTACGCCATGTTGGCGTAGGCACTTCCCACGCCGATGATTTCGACTCACTCCAACAAAAGACCCGGGTACGGCGTCTTGACGACACCCACACCGAGGGAGCCACGCGATGAACCTGATCCTGATTACCGCCTGCCCCAGCGGCATGGCGACCACTTTCCTGGCCGCCAAGCGCCTAGAGCAAGCCGCCACGCGGCTAGGCTGGAACGTTCATGTGGAGATGCACGGCGAAATTGCGCCGCTGCAAGCCGCCAGCGCTGAACAGATCGCCAACGCCGACTTGATCGTCGTGGCCGCCGACCACGTACCCGCCCCGGAGCGGTTCGAAGGTAAGCGGCTATTCCAGGCTCCTATTGCCAGCGCCCTGCCCGACCCCAGCGCTTTCTTGAGCCAGGCCAAGCGGGAAGCGCCGATCTACAGTGCCCCGGCAGCCACAGCGGCTGCCCCGACTAGCAGTGCGGGGGGTAAAAACATCATTGCCGTCACCGCCTGCCCCACCGGGGTTGCGCACACCTTTATGGCCGCCGAAGCGCTCGCCGAAGCGGGCAAGGCCATGGGCCACCAGATCCGCGTCGAAACCCAAGGCTCGGTGGGCGCGCAGAACCAACTCACCGACGACGACATCGCCGCCGCCGACGTCGTCGTGCTGGCCTGCGATATCGAAGTCGACCCCTCGCGCTTTGCGGGTAAGCGAATTTACCGAACGTCGACCGGCAACGCGCTCAAAAAGCCGCGCCCGACCCTGGAGGCCGCCCTCACTGACGCTGCCGTGGAAGACGTCACCAGCACTGCTGGCAGCGCCACGGCCAAAAAAAGCATCAAAGAAAAAGGCATTTATAAGCACCTGCTGACTGGCGTGTCATTCATGCTGCCCATGGTGGTCGCAGGCGGCCTGCTCATCGCCCTCTCATTCGTGTTCGGTATCGAGGCCTTCCAGGAGGAAGGCACCCTGGCCGCCGCGCTAATGCAGATTGGTGGCGGCACGGCCTTCGCACTGATGATTCCCGTTCTAGCGGGCTACATCGCCTACTCGATTGCCGACCGCCCCGGCATTGCCCCCGGCATGATTGGCGGCATGTTGGCCGCCGAGATTGGCTCCGGATTTATCGGCGGTATTCTGGCCGGTTTCCTGGCGGGCTATGTGGCACTCGCCGTCACGCGCTACGTGAAGCTGCCCTCCAGCGTCGAGTCGCTCAAACCGATTCTGATCATCCCGCTGATTGCCAGCTTGGTCACCGGCCTGACGATGATCTACGTGATTGGCGAGCCGGTGGCTGCCGTGCTGAGCGCGCTCACCAGCTTCCTGGAGTCCATGGGCTCGACCAATGCCGTGCTGCTGGGCATTCTGCTCGGCGCCATGATGTGCTTCGACCTAGGTGGCCCGGTCAACAAAGCGGCTTACACCTTTGGCGTCGGCCTGTTGGCCTCTGAAACCTACGGCCCAATGGCCGCGATCATGGCCGCTGGCATGGTGCCCGCAATTGGTATGGGTATCGCCAGCTTCGTGGCGCGCAACAAGTTCTCTGCCCCCGAGCGCGAAGCGGGTAAAGCCTCGTTCGTGCTGGGCCTGTGCTTTATCAGTGAAGGCGCGATTCCCTTCGCGGCGAAAGACCCGCTGCGCGTGATTCCCGCCTGTATCGCCGGGGGCGCGGTCACGGGTGCGCTCTCCATGCTGGTGGGGGCCAAGCTGATGGCCCCCCATGGCGGTATCTTCGTGCTGCTGATTCCTAACGCCATTACTCCCGCTCTGCTTTACCTGGGCGCCATTGTGGTGGGCTCATTGATCACCGGCCTGGGCTACGCGTTTATCAAACGTGGCGCTGCCCAAGTAGCCGTTGCCAGCTAAAAGCGGCACACTAAGGGCGAGGCAACCTCGCCCTTTTGCTGTTTAGTCAGCCGTTCAAGACGTCCACCACCCCGCTGTTTTATTAACCATTTTTCTTACCATTTATCGCTAACTGTTGTTCTCAAGCGCGCAATATGTAGTATTTTTACATAAATAACAGCGACGCCAGGGGTTGGACACGCCCCGTTAGCGATAACGATGTAAAACAGATGCAAAAACAACAGGACCGCCCGTTATGTTTCAACTCACTCGCAGCGTTACTTGGCAGACCCTAGAGCGCCTGCGCGATAAAACCGCCAATGACCGCATTCGTGACTACTTTACGAATGATCCGCAGCGCTTTGAAAAAATGAGCCTGCGCGTCGGCGGCCTCTTTCTAGATTACTCCAAGCATCAGGTATCGGATGAAGTGCTGGCCAAACTGATTGAGCTAGCCGACCACTCCGCCCTGGTACAGCGCCGCGCCCAGATGTTCTCTGGCGACATTATCAACGTGACCGAGAACCGTCCGGTACTCCACACCGCCCTACGCCATTTGGGCGATGAGCCGGTGTATGTGGACGGCGAAGACGTGATGCCAGAAATCACCCGCACCCGCGAGCAGATCAAGCTGTTCTCGGAAGCGGTGCGTAGCGGCGAGTGGAAAGGCTATAACGGCCAGCGCATTAAAGACGTGGTCAATATCGGTATTGGCGGCTCGGACCTCGGCCCTAACATGGCGGTGCGTGCGCTGTTGAAATATCGCCACCCGGAGCTGCACTTCCACTTCGTTTCCAACGTGGACGGCACCCATATTCAGAAAGTGCTGTCGCGGCTAGACCCCGCCACCACGCTGTTTATCGTCTCTACGAAAACCTTCTCCACCCAGGAAACCCTGCTCAACGCCAAGACGGCACGGCGCTGGTTCCTGGAGAACGCTGGCGAAGACGCCGACGTGGGCGCGCACTTCATTGCCGCGTCCACCAACCGCAAAGCGGCCATGGAGTTCGGCATTCGCGAAGAGAACGTGTTCGAGTTTTGGGCCTGGGTGGGCGGACGTTACTCCATGTGGTCGTCCATTGGCCTGCCCATTGCGCTCTCGATTGGCTTCGAAGGCTTCATCGAGCTGCTGGAAGGCGCCCATGAGATGGACCGGCACTTTATCGAAGCGCCTTTCGCTCAGAACATGCCGGTACTGATGGCGCTGATCGGCATTTGGTACATCAACTTCATTGGCGCGGAAACCCAGGCCATCGTGCCCTACGACCAAGCGCTGAACCAGTTGCCTTCTTTCCTGCAGCAGCTGGACATGGAGTCCAACGGTAAGTCGGTGGATATTTTCGGCCACCCGGTGAACTACAAAACCGGCCCGATTGTATGGGGCCAAACCGGCTCCAACGGCCAGCACGCCTTCTTCCAGCTGCTGCACCAGGGCACTCGCTACGTGCCCATCGACTTTATTGCCTCTCTCAAGCCGGAACCGGGAGTGGAAGATCACCACTTCGCGCTGCTGACCAATATGCTGGCCCAAGCCAACGCCTTTATGGAAGGCAGCCAAGGCGACAGCAAAGAGCTTAGCCAGCTCGACCCCTACAGCTGCCCCGGCAACCGCCCCTCCAGCACCCTACTGCTCGACGAGCTAACGCCGAAAAACCTGGGCGCGCTGATTGCGCTCTATGAGCACAAGGTGTTTGTGCAGGGCGTAATCTGGAACATCAACTCGTTCGACCAGTGGGGCGTGCAGCTAGGGAAGCGCATCGCCGGTGAAATCAGCGAACGCATCGACGCCAACGCCGCCGACTTCGACGCTTCCACCCAGGGGCTTCTGGAGTTAGTACGAGCGCACTTTCCCAGCAGCGCACGCAAAGCCGATAGCGCCGAGCCAGCAAGCAGCGATAAAAAACCGGTGCGGAAGAAGCGATAAAGCAACTATGGCTCACCAGTGCCCCTACTGCTGTGGGGGCACTTTTTTGAGCCTTGGCTTACCTAGCTTCATTTCAAAACTCGGCGGATGAGTAGCAAACATCTGCCTGCTCTTTATTTCCCTATAGGGATAAAGGCCTCTCTTTTCGATCATCCTACGCATTATTTTCCCTACAGGGAAAGATCAGCTAGTATATCTGTTTTCATCCAGAAATTTTCCTTATCGGGAAAATGGAGCATGTATGCGTACCCTGCCAGCAACGACGGAAACGCCCCTTCACTCAATTGAATCCGCCAAGAGTCTCGGCCTGTTAATTCGACAAGCCCGCAAACGCCAACATCTGACACTAGAGACGGTGGCAGGACTATGCGGCGTCAGCATTCGTTTTTTAAGTGAACTCGAAAATGGCCGTGATACATGTGGCATAGGAAGAGTATTACGCGTGTTAGAAACACTTGGCATAGAGCTTCTCGCCCAGCCCATGGATAGTGATCTATGACCCCAGACCAGCTTATCGTTTGGCAAAACCATCAGCGAGTAGGTACCCTCTGGCGTGGTTTAGATGGCCGTCTCATGGGCTTTGAATATGACGAAGAGTGGCAAGCTAGCGGACAAGCAATTTCCAATAGCCTTCCTTTAAACCAACGAACATGGCCGCCCGAAACGCTGACCGCCCACCACTGGTTTGGCAACTTGCTGCCAGAAGAGCAGGCGCGCGCTGCTCTTATTCGCCAACTGGGCATTCCTGATCAAAATGCGCGTCAAACCTCGGCCTTTTAGGCCGAGGCAGGATAGCGCGAGGCGCGCAGCGCCTCTTAGTTGACATGCTAGATTTACCACGTTAATTTTTAGCCATGACGACCGTACACCGTGCCTACCGCTATCGGTTTTATCCCACG